>JBAZJT010000013.1 GCA_041651175.1 Elusimicrobiales bacterium
CAGAATTCTGCGCGAAGCGGAGGAAAAAGACACGGTAAAATCAATCAAAACGGGAGGCATGGCAAAAAATATCCCGACGGAGCCACGACGAGAGATTTCAGGCTCATTATTCAATTAGAAAATGCTGGGTCATCGCATCATTCAAACTGCGCAATGCAATTTTGTAATATAATGTTGTGTTGTTCGGGTGAAGCACGCGCCGAATAATCGGAGACAGTTTATGAAGATATTCCCTTTGTATTTGCTGTCCAACAGAATCAAGCATTTGTTTGTGCGGTGTTTTTGTCCCGACACGCATTTAATTGCGGATTGCAGGAAATACGGCCTGAAATTCAAATTCCATGCGCTGGACGGCGTGGGGCGGGACATTTACTACAAATACGGCGTATACTCGGAAGACGATATAACGGAATTTTTGCTCAAAACGCTTAATATAACCGATAGTGATATTATTCTGGATGTCGGCGCAAATCTTGGATGGTATTCGCTGACGCTGTCCCATGCCGCGAATCCGGCGGTTTTCGCATTTGAGCCGGAGCCGCATAATTACCAGTTGCTTTCGGACAATATCAAACTCAACGGGAAAACCAATATACATCCGCAAAACATGGCAGTGGACAAGACCCCCGGAACGAAAACTTTGTATTTGTACAAAAAATGCAATCTGGGGAGGCACTCGCTGATAAAGAGCCGTAAATCGGTCGGCAGCGTGGAAGTTGAGGCAACAACCATAGACGCTTTCGCCGCCAGGCAGTTGCAGGGGAAAAGAATCAAATTGCTGAAAATAGACACCGAGGGCAACGAGCTTAACGTTCTGCTTGGCGCGAAAGCCACATTGCCGCAGATAGACAACATCCTTTCCGAGTTTTCTCCGGCCATAATATCCGGTTTGAATCAAAATCCGCGGGATTTTATTGATTTGCTTGAGCAGCAGGGATTCAAACCGTCTGAGATTTCAGACGAGGGCAGATTAACCGTTGCCGATATTCCCGCAATGCTGCAAAATCCCGCGAAGGCCCGCAATATTTTCTGGACAAGAAATCACCCCGCAACCTGACAAGACAGGGCATAGCATACACTTGCCTTACAAATAACGGTTCCGGCAATTTGTCATGGTCGCCGCCGAATCCGGTGGGAACTGTAATAATGTTCGCGTCCAGCACATGTCCGTCCGGTTATCTCGCCGCCGACGGCGCGGATATTTCCACAACCACCTATTCCGCGCTGTTTGCGGTTACGGGCTACACATTCGGCGGCTCCGGCGGGAATTTCAGGACGCCCAATATGCAGGGCGTTTTCGCGCGCGGCTATGACGCGGCAGGCTCAACCGATACCGCCCGCGCATTTGGAAGTTTTCAGGAAGATGAGATAAAAGCACATGCGCACACTATAAATCTATACAATCATGCCGCCGACGCTGGTGGTGGTACTCCAGCGTCAAGTTACGGCAGCGGAACTGAAAACACGACATCATTGGTCGGTGGCACGGAGACACGCCCCAAAAATATCGCGTTGCAGCACTGCGTCAGGTATTAGGGGTATCGGGTATGTAGACGGAATGAATTTTTTATCTCTTCCAGCAGGTAATATACGGTAATAGGGAAACATGCGTTTGCTGCAATCGTAATTCTGTCTGTTCCCGAGACAAACCAGCGGATACGGTTAACCTGAATGTTTCAGTTGGTTGCGAGAACCGAGACGAAAAAGCGCAGAATATTTGCGCATAAAATTTTCCGAGAGGCCTGTTGCCCTGTAAGGCAAAATTTAGAAGCAAAGATGAAGCGATTTTTTGGCGAATTCCGCAAGCCAACTGAAACATTCAGGTTAATGCCGGGACAGGTTTGTTTAGATGTTCAAAAACGGTACAATGAGATTGTTCAGTGATGATGGAGGCGTACTATATGAATAAGCTGGATGTCGGATGTGGCAGGAACAAGCTTGCCGGTTATATGGGTTTGGATATAGCTGCGTTGCCAAGTGTTGACATAGTTCACGATGTCAATGTTACGCCATGGCCAGTTGCGGATAATTCATGCGATGCTGTTTGCATGCGGCATCTTATTGAGCATTGCGACAGCATCCCGCGCGTCATGGAGGAAGTGCATAGAATTCTGATTCCAGGCGGCATCGTTGAGATAGTAACGCCGCATTATACCGACACTATAAGCTGGAAAGACATCACGCACAAATGGCATTTAAGCACCAAATCCTTTGAATACTTTGAGCCGGACAATGGCACCAGCTACTACAGCAAAGCCAGATTTGAAACAGTTGACAGTTACGTTGAGCTTGCCAATCCTTTCAGATACGCGGGATTGGAATTTCTGGTAAATCTTCAGCGAAAAAGCGGGGTTTGGAGATTTTTCAGGCGATGGTGGGAATTATATCTCTGCTTTGTGATTCGCGGCAAAACCATGCATTTCAAACTTAAGGCTTTGAAATAGCTTATGGTGTCTGTGCCTGTTCTGCTTTATCACTGCATTGCTCCTAACCGCGAGATAACCCCTGCCGGTTTTGAACGGCAGCTTGAGTATCTGTCGTGCAACGGTTACCGCACTGTGCCTCTGCAAAATTTCCGCAAATTTTTGAATGGAGACATGTCTTTGCCGGCGCGTACCGTATTGATTACTTTTGACGATGGTTATGCGGACAACTGGATATGCGCATATCCTCTGCTTAAACGTTACGGTTTCACCGCCTCCGTGTTTGTCACAACCGGAAGAGTAATCAATGCTCCGGCGCGCAAAACCATTTCCGAAGGCGGACAGCCGCCGCCCTTCACAGGCCAGCATGCGGGGGCATTCCTTTCGTGGGAGGAATTGCGCCGTATGGCTGAATCCGGAGTCTTTGAAATCGGCTCGCATACCCGAACGCACAATGATTTCAATAAACACAAAAGCTGGCCGGATATGCCCGCGGAACTGGTTGATTCCGCAAATGAAATTTTTGAAAAAACAGGGAATCGCCCCGACACATTGTCCTGGCCCTGGGGCTATTCCACTCCGGAACTTGCGAAATGCGCGCTGGACGTCGGATACAAGATGGCATTTGCCGCAAAACCGGGATCCAACACGCCGCGAACCGATAAATTCTTTGTGCGCCGATTCACCGTAAGAATGGGGGATGTCAACTGGCTGGCGCGACGTCTCTGGTTATATAGCCACCCCTTGCTAGCTTCAGCCTACGGCTCCATGTACAGGATAGTGTGATACGTGTCCGCCGCCGAATCCGGCGGGGACGGTGATGATGTTCGCGTCAAGCGCCTGTCCTGCCGGTTATCTCGCCGCCGACGGCGCGGATATATCCACGACGACATATTCCGCGCTGTTTGCGGTAACCGGCTACACATTCGGCGGCTCCGGCGGGAATTTCAGGACGCCCAATATGCAGGGCGTTTTCGCGCGCGGTTTCTTCTGATAGCTTGGCCGGAAACCCGCGCGGGAAGATATTTCGCGCCGCCATTATGTAAAATATTAAAACTGCTTTTTTATGGACACTCTGGATTCTCTGCTTATTGCGATGGACGGAGCCGTGCGCAAGGCTCCGGCTAAAGTGTTTTTTGCGGGATTTGTCCTTTGCGGGCTGTTTTTTATTGCGCTGATGCCGCCGTATCAGACGCCGGATGAGCCGGCCCATCTGCTGCGCGCTTGTAGAATGCTGCAGGGGGAAATTCTGCCCGCCGCCGGCGCGCCGCACGGAGCTTTTGTGCCGGAGGTGAAGGCCGTATCCTATCTGCCCTGGCAGATGAATGCGCGGTTTTCGCTTGAAAAACTGCGCGAAATCATTAAAACCAGCCCGCCGCTGGACGCGCGGGCCGCCGCGCTGCCTTCCGCCGACCCGAAGGACGAGGCGGAAAAATTCTTCACCCCCACGCTTTACAGCCCGGCGGCATATGCGCCGGTTATCGCGGCGCTGGTTGCCGCCAAGCTGTTTTCGCTTTTGTCCGCGGCGGCGGTGTTTGCGGCGGGATTTGCCGTCGTCTCGCGCGCTTTCACGGCGCGGGAGCGGCTGCTTTACGCCGTCGCCGCTTTTCTGCCGATGAATATCCACCAGAGCGCGGCTTGCAGCGCGGACGGCGTGACGCTTTCACTGTCATTTCTTGCAACCGCGCTGGGACTGGCTATGTTTGCCTCGGACGAAGAGGGAAAGCCGCACGCGCTCTTCCTGTGCGTTTCGGCGCTGCTGGGGCTTTGCAAGTATGTTTATATCGTCATTCCCTTCGCGCTGGAAACCGCATGGCTGCTGAAAGCGCCCGCAAAACGCATTGCGCGGGCGGCGGGGTTTGCCGCAGCCGTCATCGTGCCGGCGGCGTTGTGGGCGGCGGTTGTGAACGGATACATGCCGCATGTGGGTGTCCCGGCGGAGCAGGCCGGCAGGCTGCTGCACCCGCTGGCGGCGTTTGCGGCGGCGCTTAAAACCTGTTTCAGATGTTCGTATATGCAGGGGCTTATAGCGAATTTCGGCTGGTATGACGCGCCCGCGCCCAGATTCAACATACAGCTTTATTTCTGCGCGATGCTGATTACCGCCTCGGCTTATTCGGCGCGGGCGGCGCTGCCGCATCTGGCGGGCTGGGCAGCGATTATATGTCTTTACTGCGCGATAATGCTGCTTCAGATAATAGCGCCGTTTATAGGAGGCGACGCGCAGGGCAGATATTTCCTGCCCATGATGCCGCTGCTGCTGTTGTCCGTCCCAAGATTTATAAAACTCTCCGAACGCGGCATGAGGTTGCTTTGCGCCTTCACCGCGGCGCACTGGCTGTATTTCTTTTTATACGCCTGCCTGTATTCCGCTGTCTGGAGCAGATACTGGTCCGCTCCGCTGCAATAATTGCCAACTGCCAAATGAAGGTTGCAAGAGGCCTGTCGGGTAACGCCGGCAGAAGCGACCGGGGCTGTTATAAATTTATACAATTTATCCATGGAGACCATAATCCTTGGCGGCGGGCTGGCTGGCGTTTCGCTGGCCTGTTACCTGGACGGCAAATCCGTCATACTGGAAGCGGAGGACCGCGCCGGCGGCCTTTGCCGCAGCTTTCCATTCTGCGGCGGGTATTTTGACATAGGGCCGCATATACTTTTTTCCAAAAACGAGGCCGCGCTGAAGGAACTGCTGGCCTCGGCTGACACGGAGCGGCTGCGCCGCTCCAACAGAATCTTCCACAACGGGCGGTTTGTTAAGTATCCGTTTGAAAACGAGTTGTCCGCCCTTGCGCCGGAGGAGAGGGACCGCTGCCTCCGCGAATTTCTGGACAATCCCTACCGCGATTATCCGGCGCGGAACATGCTGCAATTTTTTCTTAAAACTTTCGGCGAGGGGATAACCCGCCTCTACCTCCAGCCCTATAACGAGAAAATCTGGAAATTCGACCCCGCATTCATGGACACGCAGATGGTGGAGCGCATCCCCCGCCCGCCGGACGGGGATATACGCAAATCCGCCGCCGGGGAGGCTACCGAGGGCTATCTGCACCAGCTTTATTTCAACTATCCGCGCGCGGGGGGAATAGAATCCGTAGTGCGCGGTTTCCTGGCGCGGGCGGGGGGGAAAACCTCGCTGCGCGCGCCGGTCAGAATCAAATCCGTCTCAAAATCCGGCGGGCAATGGGTTGTGGATACCGACTGCGGCGAGTTTCGTGCCTCCCGGCTGGTCAACTGCATGCCGCTGCACGAGCTTTTCAGGTATATTGACGCGCCGTCGCAGGTGAAAACCTCGCTGTCCGCGCTGAAATACAATTCAATACATATCGTGGTCCTGCGCGCCGGAAAAGACGGCATCGGCGATAATTTCGCCGTCAACATAGCCGACAGGGATATAATTTTCCACCGGCTCAGCAGGCTTAATTTTCTGGGGGAGAAATACGCCCCCGAAGGCGGCGGCGCCGCGCTTATGGCGGAGATAACATTCCGTCCGGAAAGCGACATCGCCTCCTGGCCGCCGGAGCGGCTGATAGCGCGGGTGAAAGAGGATTTGGCAAAGCTCTCTCTGGCGGGCGATATTACGGACGCGGTTTGCAAAACCTTCAAGTACGCCTATGTCATTTACGATTTGGAGCATAAAAAGAACAAAACCGCGGTCATAGGCTGGCTGGAAAGCCAGGGCATAACCTGCTGCGGCAGGTTCGCGGAGTTTGAATATCTCAACATGGACGCCGTGGTCGCAAGCGCGATTGCGGCGGCGGGAAAACTATGCAAAAAATAAAACTGTCCGTTGTGATGCCCAGTTTCAATGAAGAAGGCGCGGTTCCGCTGATGATAGAGTCCATCAGGAAAAACACCGCGGATTACGACACCGAAATACTGCTGGTGGACAGCAGCAAGGACCGCACCCCGGAAATAGCGGCGAAAATGGGCGCGCGCGTCGTCTCCCAGCCGCCGCGCGGCCACGGCATAGCGCTGCGGACCGCGCTGGAAAGCGCCTCCGGCGATATTATCATAACCTCCGACTGCGACAATACCTATCCGATGGAGTATATCCCACGGCTGGTCCGCCTTGTCTGCGAGGAGGGTTATGATATAGTCTCCTGCTGCCGGATGACGAAAGAGCTTGGCAAAGAAATGCCGGCAATGAACAAATTCGGCAACTGGATGTTCGCTTTTCTGGTGCGGACGCTTTACGGGATAAACGTTCATGATGTTACCACCGGCATGTTCTGCATGAAGAAAAACGTCGTCTCCGCCGTGCGGTTTGAGACGAATTATTCGCTGCCTTGCGAGATAATAACCCGCTCCGTCCGAGCGGGGTTCAGGCATAAGGAGATAGAAATTCCCTACCGCCTGCGCGTGGGCGAGGTTACACTCAACCGCTGGCGCAGCGGCAAGGCGTATCTGAAGTGCATTTTCAATTACAGGTTCGGCCTCGGCTTCAGCCCGGAGCAGTTATGAAAATACTGGTTACCGGCGGTGCGGGCTTTATCGGCAGCCATGTTTCGGACAGGCTGCTGGAGGCCGGGCATTCAGTCGTCTGCGCGGACGATTTGAGTCTGGGCCGCAAAACCAATATCGCGGCCTGTCTGGGCAATGCGCGCTTTGAGTTTGTAAAGGCGGATGTTTCGCGTCCCGCCGCGCTGCGGCGGATATTCGCCGCGCATAAGTTCGGCTGCGTTTTCCATCTGGCCGCAAATTCCGACATTCAGGCCGGAATAAAAGATCCCGGCATAGACATGCGCCGCACCTTCGCCACCACCTCCGCCCTGCTGGAAGCCATGCGCGCGCGCGGCGTCAAGCAGCTTGTTTTTGCCTCCACCTCGGCGGTGTACGGCGAGGCGGACCGGCCCATGGCCGAGGATTGCGGCCCGCTGGTTCCGGTTTCGCATTACGGCGCGGCAAAGCTGGCCTCCGAGGCGTGGATTTCCTCCTACTGCGCCAATTGCGGAATAAAAAGCTGGATAGTGCGTTTTCCCAATGTGGTTGGCGCGCGCGCCACTCACGGGGTGATATTTGATTTCGTCAACCGCCTGCGCGGGAATCCGCGCAGACTGCTTATTCTGGGAGACGGGAAACAGCGCAAGCCGTATCTGCATGTAAGCGACGTCGTCTCCGGCATGATTTTTGTCTGGAAAAACGCGAAGGAAAATTTCAACCTCTATAATCTTGCCGGAAGCGGCGCGACGACAGTGGATAAAATCGCGCGGTTTACCGCCGCCGCGATGAAGCTTGGCGGAGTAAAATTCAGCTACACCGGCGGCGCGCGCGGCTGGCAGGGCGATGTGCCGCGTTTTGACTATGACACCGCAAAACTCCGCCGGCTGGGGTGGAAAGCCGCGCTGGATTCGGATTCCGCCGTCAGGCTCGCCGCATGCGAAATAGCCGGCGGCGCAAAGCATTGCTCCAGATGAAAGCCGTAATTCTGGCCGGCGGGAAAGGGACGCGGCTGGGCGAGCTGGCGGCTGCAATGCCAAAGCCGCTGGTCCCGGTGGCAGGTGTTGCGCTGCTTGAGCATCAGCTGCGGCTGCTTGCGCGCTGCGGGGCGGAGGAAGTTTTTATTTTAAGCGGCTACCTGGCGGGGCAAATCCGCGATTTCGCCGGGGACGGCGGGAAATACGGCCTGAAAATCCGGCATATCGCGGAAAGCGCGCCGCTTGGCACCGCCGGGGCTTTGCGCCAGATGCAGGGCGTGGCGGGGGGGGATTTCATCGTCCTCTACGGCGATATAATGCTGGACATGGATTTGCGCCGCCTTCTGGATTTTCATAAAGCCAAAGCCGCCGCCTGCACGCTGGTTATTCATCCCAACGACCATCCTTTTGACAGCGACCTTGTGGCTGTTGACGGCGGCAGCCGGATAACCGCCGTGCATTCAAAGCCGCATCAGCCGGGGCTGTGGCTGCGCAATCTTGCAAATACCGGCGTATGCGTCATGTCGGAGGCCGCGCTTAACTGCATCCCGGAAGGTGTGAAATCCGATTTTGTACACGATATATTGCCGGGCATGGTTTCGCGCCTGCCGGTTTACGGATACGCGACGCCGGAATATCTTAAAGACATTGGCACGCCGGAGCGGCTGGCAAAGGCGGAGCGGGACCTGCTTTCCGGCAAAATAGCCGCGTTCAATCTCAAAAACAAAAGGCGCGCCGTGTTCCTGGACCGCGACGGCGTCATCAACCGCGAAAAAGGCCTTATTTCCCGCCCGGAGGACTTTGAATTGCTGCCGGGCGCGGCGGAGGCCGTGAGCAACATCAACGCGGCGGGGTTTCTGGCGGTGGTCGCCACCAATCAGCCGGTGGTTGCGCGCAGCCTGTGCGGCATTGAAACCGTGGAGCTTATCCACCGCAAGATGGAGACGCTGCTTGGCGAAAAGGGCGCGTATCTGGATGCGGTGTATTACTGCCCCCATCACCCCGACAAAGGCTATCCCGGCGAGAATGCGGCTTATAAAATTGACTGCGCCTGCCGCAAACCCAAACCCGGAATGCTGCTGCGCGCCGCCGCGGAACTGAACATAGACCTTTCCGGCTCCTATATGGCCGGCGACAGCAAACGCGACCTTGACTGCGCCCGCGCCGCCGGGGTGAAAGCGATTGCCGTGGGCGGGCTTTCCGGCGGGGATATTGACTGCGCCGATCTTGCCGCAGCGGCGGAAATAATTACCGGGGCGGGCAAATGAGCCGTTTTGAAGCCGCCCTGCGCCGCATTCTGCCGTATGTCTGCGGCGCATGGGTAATTGTCATATTTGCCTCGCTTAAATGGC
The DNA here is from genome assembly GCA_041651175.1 of Elusimicrobiales bacterium. Taxonomy (NCBI): domain Bacteria; kingdom Pseudomonadati; phylum Elusimicrobiota; class Elusimicrobia; order Elusimicrobiales; species Elusimicrobiales bacterium. The sequence continues at coordinate 9,193 of JBAZJT010000013.1, forward strand.
GCTTTCTGGACCCGTTTCTTGCAACTACCTGGCATGGCCGCATTGGGTTTGATTTCTTCTCCATCCCGCGCGCTTTCATAAATCTCGTCCACGGGCAGAGCATTTATGCCACGCGGGCCTGCTCCTACGGGCCTTACGCGACATGGTTTCCCTATCATCCGGCGGCGGCGGTTTACGCGGGTTCGTGGCTTTCGGTGTTTCCGCCCTGGGCGGCGTTTTATGTTTTTGCGGTTTTTTCCGTGCTGGTTTTGCTTTTCTGCGCGCGGCTGCTGGGCCGCCTTTCCGGCAATGCGCTGAACCGGAGTTTTATCTGCTTTCTGCTGATATTCCCGCTGCCGGTTTATCTGATGATATGGAACGGCCAGCTGCATGTGCTGCTGCTGGCGGCCTTCTGCCTCGTCTTTTACGATTTGCTCTCGCCGGAAGACGGCGCGGCGCTGCGGCCCGCGCTTATGGCGGGAATTCTGCTGTCGCTTTTTTCCAAGCCGCTTGTGCTGCTGGCTTTGCCCGCGCTGCTTGCCGTGCCGAGCCGCCGCAAAACGGTTTTATGGAGCGCGGCGGCGTACGCGGCGGTTTCGCTGGCTTTTATTTTAATCCCCGCGCTGAACCCGCGCGCGGCGGGGTTTGCGAGGATATGGGATGTCCTTGCCCATCCCGCCCATATGTTCCGGCGCGAGATTTACAGGGGGGTGCAGATAGTTTCCTATCGTCCCGAAATGCTGGCCGACAATGCAATTCACTGGCTGAACATGCGTTTCCGCGACGGTATTGGTCAGCCGGGGCATTTTGAGCTGATGTCGCTGTCCTCTTTCTGCGGGGATATTGCGGGCAGGCGGTTGCCCGGCTGGATTCTCAAAATTCCGGCGGCGGCGGCGCTGGCGGTGTCTTTGAAACTGTTTTTCGCGCCGCAGTCCCGGCGCGCCGGGGCCGCGGTCTTTGCCGTGATGGCGGCGGCGCTGTCTTTTTTCCTGTCTTACGACGGGGTTTACGAGTATCATTACGCCGTCGCGCTTGTTCCGCTGGCTGTTATGCTGATTTTGCATGAAAAAGAGACGGACGCCGTCTCTGCAAGGCTGATGCGCTGGTTCTGCGGCTGCGGCGCGCTGCTGCTGGTTCCGACCTCTTATTTCTGGCTCAGAAATCCGGCTTTCGGTTTTCATCGCCCGGCGCTGGCCGGGCTTAACGATATTTACATCTCCGTTTTCACCAGCTCGCATATTTATGACTGGGCGCTGGTGATGATTCGCTGGAGCAGGGTGTTGCCCGCGCTTGTGATGTTTTCACTGGCGGTAGCTCTGGCCTGGAGGCATTCCCGGTGAACCCGCGCTGGCCCCGGCTGGCCGCTTTTCTGGAAAAGCGGCTTCCCGCCATCACGGCGTGCTGCCTTGCTGTCATGCTGGCGTCAATCGGCTGCGCGGTGTGGCGGCTGGCGTATCACGCGCCGGGCGGCGGGTTTCTGGACACTTTCATGGCTACGACCTGGCATGGCAAGGCCGGGCTGGACTTTTTCTCGGTGCCGCGCGGGTTCATAAATCTTATCCACGGCAAAAGCATTTACGACACCTGGGGCTGCGCCTACGGCCCGTACGCTTCGTGGTTTCCGTACCACCCGGCTGCGGCTGTGCTGGCGGGGTCCTGGCTGTCGCTTTTCCCGCCGTGGACGGCATACGGGGTATTTGTCCTGTTTTCCGCCGCGCTGCTGGCCGGCTGCGCCAAGCTGGCGGGGCGTTATGCCGCCACCGCGCTGGAGCGCAAAACGCTCTATTTCCTGTTTCTCTGCTCGCCGCCGGCGTATCTGCTTTTGTGGAACGGGCAATTGCATGTGTTCACCGTTGCCGCCGTTTCGCTTGTGTGCGCGGAGTTCCTGTCTTTGCAGGCAAATCCCGCTTCCGGCGGGCTGCGCCCCATGCTGGCCGCCGGACTGCTTATAAGCCTGCTGACAAAGCCGGTGCTGCTGCCCGCGCTGCCCGTGCTGGCAGCCGTACGGCCTTTCAGGAAAACCGTGGCTTTGAGCCTTGCTGTTTACGCGGCGGTTTCGCTGGCTTTCATCCTGATTCGCCCGCTGAACCCGGCGGGACTGGGCGCCAATGCGGAAATGTCCGCGCTGCTGCACCCGGAGATAATTTTCAAAAAAACGCTGGAGGGCAACATACTGCGCGTCCACTACCGCGCGGATTTTCTGCGCGATAATATCATTCACTGGCTGAATATGCGTAACCTTTCGTCCATTGTCCGTGCGGATAACTTTGAATTCATGTCGGTTTCCGGTTTCTTCACGGATTTGCTGGGGCCGCTGAATCCCGCCTTGTGGAAGCTGCCGGTCATGATGCTTTCAGCTTTTTCGCTGTGGCTGTTTTTTATAAGGGACCAGGCCCGGCGCAACCGCGCGGCTTTTTTCGTGTTCGCGTTTGCGATACTTTCTTTTTACCTTGCCTACGATTCGGTTTACGAGTATCATTACACCACGCTGATGGCGGTGATGGCGTTTATTTTCGTTTCCGGCATGGGCGGCAGGGCGGCGCGGGCCGCCTGCGCGGCGGGCGCGCTGTTTTATGTGCCGACGTCTTATTTTTTCGTGTATAACCATGCTTTCGGCTGGCATGGCGCGCGTTGCGCGGCCTGGCCGTTGCGCGCGATACTGGCGGTGCATGAAAATCAGCCGCTTGACTGGGCGTTGTGGATTATCCGCTATATGCGCGTGATTCCGGCGCTGGCGATATTCGCGCTGCTTTCGTACATAATCTGGACGGAACTGACATGCGAAAAGTCCTCATAATAGGCGCCGGCCCCGCCGGCATAACCGCCGCCTGCGAGCTTGCCCGCGCGGGGGCCGAAGTCTCCGTGCTTGAGGCCGACGATTGCGTGGGCGGCATATCCCGCACGGTGCGCTGCGGCGGGCTCAGGCTGGATATAGGCGGCCACCGCTTTTTCTCCAAGTCCGATACTGTGATGAACTGGTGGCGGGACCTTCTGCCGCTTCAGGGCGCGCCGGCAAGCGATGATATTATTCTGGGGCGCAGGCTTTTTGAGCCGTCCGGCGGCCCTGACCCGCAGATTTCGGACGAGGTGATGCTGGCAAGGCCGCGCGTCTCGCGCATACTCTACGGCGGGAAATTCTACAATTATCCTGTGTCGCTGTCGGCGCAGACGCTTGCCAACCTGGGGCCGCTCCGGACGGCGCGGATAGGCGTCTCCTATCTGCGCCGGCAATTGCTCCCGATAAAGCCGGAACGCAGCCTTGCCGATTTCTACTCCAACCGTTTCGGCGATTCGCTATACGAGACTTTTTTCCGCGATTATACCGAGAAGGTGTGGGGGGTGTCCTGCGCGCGCATCAGCCCGGAATGGGGGGCGCAGCGGGTGAAGGGGCTGTCGGTGGCGAAAGCTGTCGCCCATGCCGCCAGAAATGTTCTGGGCCTTGCCGGCGGGAAAGTTGAAACCAGCCTTATAGACAAATTTTGGTATCCCAAATTCGGCCCCGGCCAGTTGTGGGAGAAGGCGGCCTCCCGCGCCCGGGCGGCGGGGGCGGAATTTTTCATGCGGCGGCGGGCAGTCTCTTTTGAGACGGAAAACGGCGCGGTCAAAGCCGTAACCGCGCGCAATCTGGAAACCGGCGCGGCGGAGACTTTCGTGGCGGACGCTTTCATCTCCACTATGCCGGTGCGGGATTTAATCGCCGCTTTCGGGGATGCCGCGCCGCCGGAGGTTCGCGCCGTCGCCGCCGGGCTGGAATACCGCGATTTCATAACTGCCGGACTGTTATATCGGAAGATAAAGGCGGTTAATAAAAGCGCGGTTCCCGCGCTGCCGGGCCTTGTGCCGGACACCTGGATTTACATACAGGAGCCGCAGGTGAAAGCGGGCCGTCTCCAGATATTCAACAACTGGAGCCCGTACCTCTGCGGCGGGCGTGAAGGGGTGTGGCTGGGCGTGGAGTTTTTCTGCCAGGAGGGCGACGGTTTCTGGAAGCTGGACGACGCCGAAATCTGCCGCCTCGCCGTCCGCGAGCTGGAAGCCATAGGCTTTGCCGACAGCGGGGAGCTGGCGTATTCCGCCGCCGCCAGAATGCCCAAAACCTATCCCGGCTATTTCGGCGCATATTCCGGCTTTGGCAAGGTCCGGGAGTTCATGGACAGCGTTCCCAATCTCTATCCCGCCGGAAGAAACGGGATGCACCGTTACAACAATATGGACCATTCCATGCTTTCCGCCATGAAAACGGCGGAAATAATAATGGGTTCCGGCGGGGACAAACGCTCGGTCTGGGCGGTGAATTCGGAAGAAGAGTATCATGAATCAAAATGATTCCCTGCTGCGCCGCCCGCTTTTCTGGGCCGTGGCGGTTTACTGCGCCGGGTTTGCCGCATTGCTGCCTTTTCTGGTTTATCACATAGACGCCGACGGGATTTCGTATATAAGCATAGCGCGGCATTATCTGGACGGGGATTTCGCGCTGGCTGTAAACGGCTATTGGGGGCCGCTTTTTTCCTGGCTGCTGATGCCGTTTATGGCGGCGGGAATAAATCCCCTTGTCTCGGCCAAGCTGGCCGGTTTTGCAAGCGGGCTGCTGGCGTTGTGGGGCGCGCGGCGGCTGTGCGCGGCGCTGGGCCTGTCGCTTTTTTCGCAATGGGTTGTGCTGCTGAGCCTTGCTCCGGTGGGTCTTTCCTTTTTCTGCCAGCTTATATCGCCGGATTTGCTGCTGGCCGCAATTCTGGCGCATTATTTCGTTTTTGCGCTGCGCGATGATTTCGGCGCGGACGGCAGGGAGGGGCTGGCCTGCGGCGCGCTGGGCGGTCTGGCGTATCTTGCCAAGAGCTATGCGCTGCCGTTTTTCGCCATACATTTTACGGCGATATGTTTTGCTCGGAGGCAGTTCAGAACATGGGCATGGGGAATGGCGGTTTTCGCGCTTGTGTGCGGGGCATGGGGTTCGGTTTTAAGCCTTAAGTACGGCGGGACGGCGCTGACAACGGCGGGCCGTTATAACCGCGATGTTGTCGGGCCGTCTTATAAGGGCCATCCTGTCAATTACGAGGGGTTTTTCGCTCCGGCAAACGGCAAGGCGGCAAGCATCTGGGAGGACCCGTCGCTGATTGAAACCCGCCGCTGGAGCATGTTTGATTCGCGGGCGGCTTTCCTGCATCAGCTTCGCCTGCTGGCGGATAATTTCGTTGCGGAATGCGACGCTTTGCAGGCGGTTTCGCTGTTTTCCTGCGCGGTGATTTTATGGCTGCTGCTGGAAGCGCTGTCCGGCGACAGGCTGGCCGCTGCGGCATTGTTTTCAGCCGCGCTTTACTGCGCGGGGTATCTGCCTATAGTGGCGCGGGCCAGATACCTGTACCCGGTTTATCTCCTGCTTGCCGTCTGCGCCGGAAAGCTGCTGGACGCGCTTTGTGAAAACGCGGGCCGGCGGCGGAAATTTATTCTGGCAGCCGGGCTGGCTGGCTCTTTTCTGATTACGCCGGCTTATAATATCGCCCAGTCCGTGAATTCGGGGAGGGGGATGTTCATGTTTTCGCGCGATTTCGGAATGCGCTTCGGCGCGGGGCATACCCTGGCTTCCGGCACGCGGTGGATGGAAACATTGTACGCCGCCTATCATACGAATTCCCGCTATATAGGCCAGGCCGCCGCCGGAATTGAGCCCGGGGAGCTGGCGCGGCAGCTTTCACTATACGGCGCGGATTATTTTTTCTCCTGGAGCGGGCGCCCGCTGGCGCCGGAAGGCTGGGCTGAGGTCAGCGGCGGGAAATACAAAGGCATTCTTATTTACGCCCCGCCGGAGCGCGGGGAAAAATCCGGCAGAGCGACATCTCCGCCCCGCCATGGCGGAATTCAAATTCCGGGCGCAGCTCAAAACTCTCCCGCATCCGCGCGTCCATCCGCGCGAAAGGCTGTCCCGTCAAATTCCTTGTAATATCGCGGAAATAAAGAGCGCAGGGCGATTGCAGCACGTTGCGCCGGAGTTCCGCGCTTTCCAGAAACGCGCCGGTGTAAACCGTGGTGTATGAATTGACGGAATTTATTATCACCGGCGCGTTGGCTATGATGGCGCAGTTGGCGGGGACTCGGTTTTTGAAATCCGAAATTATTTTGGCCTCCAGCTCCTGCGCGTCGTTGCGCGGGCTGAAGCGGGTGTAATAAGGCCCCATTCCCGCAACCAGCCATGCCGCTGCAAATACGGAGAGCCAGCGGTATTTTCTGACGGCAAAGGGCAGCATGAAGCCGCAGGCGGCGGCGATTATATACGGCGGATAAAGCTGCAAAAACAGCTTGGTTTTCGGGAAAAGCGCGGTTGTGGAGCCGTAAGTGTCAAACCATGCCGAAAAGTAGAACAGTTGCGGCAGCAGCAGCCACAATGCCAGCCAGAGCGCGGTTTTGGGGCGTTTGAGCGCAAGCCAGACGGCCCCTGCCAGAAAAGCCATGGTAAGCGCGGGCGGATGCAGCCTGCCGTCAAACAGCGCGCCGCCCCAGCGCGCCGCGTTATGCAGCAGGTTGGCCGCGCTGAAATTGCTCCCCGCGATTGCGCCGCCGGATTCGCGCGTTATCCAGTCCTCCGAGTTCTGGAATTTGGCGTATATGAGGAAATTGGGCAGGTTTGCCGCCAGCGCGCAAAGCCAGGGAGCAAGGAATTTGGGCAGGGAAAGGCGGGGCGGTTTTTCCAGCCAAATTCCGGCGGCAAACAGCGTCAGAAACAGCATGTTTTCCGGCCTGATTTGTGCAGCCATGCTCCAGCCGCAGAGCGCCAGCCACAGCGGTTTGACGCCGCCCTTGCGGTAATAAACCAGCGAGAAAAAGGCCGCCGCGCAGACAAAAAACAGAGAGGGCGCGCCCGTCTCCGCCGACGCGGACCAGATTATGGCGTGCGGCAGCGCGGCCATTAGCAGCGCGGCCAGCGCGGCGGAGGCCGCGCTCCCCAGCGCCAGATATGCCGCCGCGCCCGCCGCCAGCGGCGCCGCCATTCCCAGAATTATTGAAGCCCATATCGCCGAAAAATTATCAATCCCGCCGATTGCATAGGACAGCGAAATAATCGCCGGCCAGCCCGCGGATTTGTCAAAATCCGGCGCCCAGCCTTTGAGGAATATATTTTTTGCGGCCTCCATGTACCAGAATTCGTCTATATAAACAAGGTGCTTTTTCCCGGCAAGGAATATGTAGACCGCAAGCTGGGCCGCCATAAGCGCGGCGGCAAACCACAGCGGCTTTGTGCCGGAGGGCAGCACGGCGCGTATTTCCCGGCGGCATTCCCAGGCCAGCAGCGTCAGCGCCAGCAGGTTTGCCGCCGCAAAAAGCGGCGACAGCATGTGCAAAACGGCATATACGGTCATTTCGCCATCTTCCTTCCGGCAAGGGCCAGATTGCGCGCGGCTTTGCGGTTGCGCGGATTAAATCCCAGCGCAAGCCGGTACTGCGCCGCCGCGCCGGCATAGTCGCCCCCGGCAAAGAGCATATTGCCCAGATTATTGAGCGCATCGTCCCGGTCCGGGCCGAGCAGGGCGGCTTTCTGGAAAGCGGCCCGCGCCTCTTCTTTCCTGCCCAGCCTGTAAAGCGCAAGTCCCATATTGTTCCATGCCTGGCCGAAATGCGGGTCCGCGCCAATGGATTTCTCAAAAAGGAGGCGCGCCTGTTCGTTATTCCCGCTGTCAAGATATGCCGCGCCCAGATTGTTGTACGGGGCGGGCAGCCGGGGGGATTTTGCCGCATTGTCGGCCCAGAGCGAAAATTCGCCTGACCAGACCAGCGTGCGCGCGAATGCGGTTATGCCCAATGCCGCTATAAGCGCAAAGTGGATAATTCTGCGCGGGCCGAAAATCTCGTCCGAAGCGGCGACAAAAAACAGGGCAAGCCCCATAATCGGCAGATACATGCGATGCTCAAACATGAGGTCCTGGAGCGGGATAAAGCCGCTTTCAATGAATAAAGTTATGAAAAACCATGACAGCCCGAATACGGCGGCCTTGTTGTTTTTGAATCTCGCGAAAGCCGCGCAGGCCAGCGCGGTTATTGCCGCAGCCGGCAGCAGGAAGCGGGCCGACAGCAGCCCGCCCGCCGGTTTTATGTCGTGCAGCAGGCATTGCCCGGCGGGGAAAACCGCAAGCCGCAGATATTGCAGCAGCACAAATGGCTGCGAGGCGAAATACTCCAGCGGCGCCGCCGCCTGGCGGCCCCGGAGCTTTTCTATGTCCACGAAAGTGCCGGAATGCGCCACCGCCCATAGCGCGGGCAGCCAGAGCAGCATGTACGGCGCGGCGCGTTTGAGCGCGGTTTTGCCGTCGCCGGAGAAATATATCAGTTCCGCCGCCGCCACGGCGGCGGGCAGGGAAAGCGAATTCTCCTTGCTGAAATAAGCGGCCAGCGCGCAAAGCAGGGAGCCGGCCAGTTTGCGGCGGTCGTTTGCGTCTCTGAAGCCGAAATACAGGTATATCGCCGCCATGTAAAACAATGCCGCCAGTATGGCGGAACGTTGGTATATATATGCCACTGCCTCGGTCTGAAGCGGGTGGACGGCGAAATAAAGCGCGCACGGCAACGCCGCGGGAGGCGCAAGCCGCCGGACCAGCAGCAGGCACAGCAGCGAAGCTGCCATGTGCAGCGCGATGTTTGCGATATGCCAGCCGGCGGCATTAAAGCCGTTTACTGCGTAATTTGCGGCGAAAGCGGCAAAAGCCAGCGCGCGGCTGGGAAAATATCCCAGAACCGCCGCCGGGTTTGAGAGGCTTTGTATGGCGGGATTGTCAACTATGTGGGCGAAATCGTCCAGATGAAAAGAGCCGCGCATGCTTGCGCAGTAAACCAGCGCGGCGGCGGAGGCGACGATGATGGCGTCACGTTTTGCGCTTGAAGACATAAATGTCCGGCCCCGGCATCCTCACCCCGGAAAACCAGCCGAAAGGAACAAAAAAGGCGTCCGTTTCGTCATAAATATTGCCGCCAGAGAATGCTTTGTAAACGGCAAAAGGTTCGTAATCGCGGGACAGCCACGGCTTAAGACCCTGCGGTATGCCGCCGCCGAAAGGCGGCACGGGCGATATGATATAGTCCGGCGGAAGCGATTTTTTACCGTCATACGAGGCGAAAGCGCGGGTTTTGCCGTCGTAATAAACCGGAACCCTGCTTCCGCAGGCGCGGCGGAGTTTTGCGCGGTATAATTCCGCCCTGATAAGCGCGCCGGCCCTGTCCGCCTCGTCCGCGCGGAAGGCGAGATATTTCTTGTCCCAGTTGAACTGCAGATTGGTGTAATCTGTCCCTGTCTGGCATATGGAGGCGGAGGGGGGCAGTTTTGCGTCCAGGCCGCGCATGGCGAGGGCGCGGCTGTCCTCTTTTGCCAGCAGGGAATCTAATTTGACGATTTTTGCCGCGCTGTCCAGCGTGATGAGCGAAAACAGCGCAATCCAGACGGCAGGCCGCAGCTTTTGCGCCGCGGCGGCGAAATACCCCGCCGCGATGCAGCAGAACGGCAGCAGCGGCAGGCCGTAGCGCGCATAGACGGAATGCGTGCGCGCCAGGACCAGGAAATAGACCGCCGCGAAAGAAAACAGCACAACCCCGCGCCGCCAGTTTTCGCGCAGCAGCAGAATCATCCCGGCCAGCGCGGAGAAAAACAGCGGCGCGCCCAACCCCCGGTAAAGCGTGAATTGTATGTGGTAGAGCCAACTGCCGCCGGACATGAAGCCGTGCAGCGATTTATGAAAGCGGTAATCCGCCAGCGTTCTTGCGGGGTCCAGAACCAGCCAGGGCGTGGTCAGCATGAACGCCCCGGCAAGGCCCAGCGTAAACAGCGCGGGCCCGCGCCCCAGGAACGGCGATTTCCCGTCCCGGACCGAGATTATATGCGCCGCCAGCACGGGGAAAACCAGCAGGACGCCGGCATACTTCGTTCCGGCGGCAAGGCCGGCGGCAATTCCCGCCAGCAGATAATCCCGCCCGGCTTGAGTGCGCAGGGATTTGAGGCAGTAATACGCGGAAAGCGCGATGAAAAATGTCATCGGCGCGTCCAGCGCGCCGAAATGGGAATCGCGCGCGTGCAGATAGCACAGCGCCATAAACGCCGAGGAGAAAAACGCCGCGCGCCGCGAGCCCGTCTCCCCCGCGGCCTCGCGTCCGGCAAGCCAGCAGACATATACCGTTGCCGTGCCGGCCAGCGCGCCCATGAGCCGCGCCGTCAGGAAAAAGAAAGCCGGGGAGGATGCATACCAGTCCATAAGGCAGCGGTAAACTCCTTCCGGCGCGCCTTTGAACAACGCGGAAACGCCGTAAACAAGGGCGAGAATATAGGTTATCAGCGTCGGATAAATCAGGCTGATGGGCCTGAAGCCGTCTTTCCAGAATCTGATGGCCATTGCTATTATGGTGGATTCGTCCGGGCGGGCTTCGGTGTGCGGCAGGCCGAATGAAATCCCCCAAAGCCGCAGCGCCGCGCCGCAGGCCAGCGCGGCAAGCAGCAGAGCGGAGGGGGGGATTTTTCTCATTTTTTTGCGGCAGGGGAATCGTCTATTGTGAATATCACCGCGGCGGAATTTTCAAACAGCGTCCTGAACCGCTTGTCCGGGGCGACACGTTTGTGGAATCCCGCGATTTTGAGCGTGAAGCCGTATTTCGCGCCGAAAACGTCGCGTATAACCTTATACTGCTCCGTTATCATCCCGCTGCCAAGCATGTCATAGACTTCTGCCGCTTTGGGTTTTACATAGTACATGTACATGGGGTCCAGCGCGTTGATGTATGTCAGGTCCGGATTGTAAAACATCAGTATATGCGAATCGCTCCACATGCTGTGATAAATCAGCTCCCCGGACGGCAACCTGCCTTCCAGCCATTGGGCGGCCTGCTGCACCGGCAGCGCGAATTCCGTTTTCCGGCGCACCCGGTCCGATACGTTTAAAAAGGCCGGCGGTATGGAAACTGCCAGCATGGCAATCCACGCGCCGGCCAGCAGCGTGCGCGCGCGCTTGCGCTCCGGCGCGGATTCCGAAATATCCCTCCAGAAGGCTGCCGCGGCCAGCAGCGCCAGCGGCAGCGCCTGATGCCAGAAACGCGCGGAGGCGAAAGCCAGCGCGAGATATGACTGCGCCGCCGCGGTAAAGAGCATTGTGGCAAGAGACAGTTTAGGCCTTAACGCGAAGCTTCCCCACAGCATAATTAAAAACACAGTAAACACCGCGACGTTGTCTTTAAGCGCGATGGCGGTGGTCAGGGGCAGCAGCTCCCCGCCGAATGCGGCGCGCAGCCCGGAATGGGAATAAAACGGCGTCAGGAACGCGTTTATATAGGTTACCGCCACTATCAGCGGGAAATTGGGATGTACGAGGTATCCCGCCGCAAGTCCCAGCAGCGAATAAGCCACGGTGTCCATGCAGAATTCCCTGTCCCGCGCGTATCGTATGGCTTCGCATACAACGGCGAAAAACAGCATCGTGAAAGCAGACACATGCGCCAGCGCAAACAGCGCGCACACCGCAAACAGCGGCCATTTGCGCTTGCCGGCCATGAAATGAAGCCCGGCAAGGGTGAGTATTATTGCGGCGGCGGCCGGGCGCAGATACATGGAGTACATCAGGAAAATAGGCGAGGACAGAACCGCCGCCCCCAATACCGCCGCGGCATTTCCCGCGTAGCGGCGCAGCAGCGCAAACAGCGCCGCCAGCAGCGCTGCGTCCATGAATAGCGAGGCCAGCTTTGCCGCCGTCAGCGGTTCCCGGCACAGCGCCAGAAAGGGGATGGTGATTATATGCAGCAGCAAATCCTTGTCGGCGTAAAATTCGCCGAGCATGGAGAATTTGAAAGGCAGGCTGGCGGGGAAACCGCCGCTCATTATTCTGCGCGAAACGGCAAGGTGGTAATATTCATCCAGGTCAAAGAGAACAGGCGCGCGCAGCTTGAAATGCGCCAGCAGCCACAGGACGGACGCCGCCACCGCAATCAGGGCCGCAAACCAGCAATAAGAAGCCGGCAATCGCGGACCGGATGTCTGCGGCGAACTCTCCTTTTCCGGGGCGGTTTGCTCCATCAAAATTGGGCCGGGAGGATTTGGTATACGGGCGCGCCGGTTCGGGGGGCATAGGTGCTTCCCGTCAATGTTCCGGCTTCGGTCAGCAGGATGGAGCCGTCCCAGAACGTGGTTTTGCCGGAGTTGCGCTGCGCCACGGCGGTGAAGGCGGTGGAGGTGACGTTTTCAAATCTGTAGCAGAAGTCGCAAACGGTGCCGCAGGGGTCGGAACTGACGCATGCGCTGTTGATGAAACTGGCATCCAGAAAATCTCCCAGATTGCCGATACCCTGTGCGAATGTGGCGTTCTGGGCCTTAAAGAGCCGCTGGGCAGTCCATATGCTTTCCAGATGCGCGCCGGCCAGGTCCACGCGGGACTGCTCAAACGATTTCTGGAATTGCGGTACGCCGTAGCTTATCAGCACGCCCAGCACCGTGGCGGTGACCAGAAGCTCCAGAAGAGTGTATCCTTTCATCACAGAGAGTATACAAATTACCCGTAAAATTGCACAGGCGGCCCGGAGGCCGCCTGTGCAAAGCTCAACGCTGGTGGTTTAGTTGGCCATCGGGTTGATGTCTATGGAGATGTTGCTGTCGGTTGCATAACCGGTCTCGCAGAAGCGGACGGTGTACGGCCCGTAGCCGGCGGTGGAGCCGGTTCTGAACAGCGTGGTGCTCCAGCTGATTTCGTCCTGTGTCATGTCGCCGACGCTGAAGTACTTGGGCGCGGGGAAGTTGATGTCAAGTTTGTCAACCGCGTCGCTGTAGACGGCCAGACGGCTGTGATACCTCTCCTGCGCAGAGCGCACGGCGGAGAGATAGTTGAACGATTCGCCCGCTTTTGACCTTTCAACTGCCTGGCGGAAGCGCGGTACGCCGAAGGCGGCCAGAACGCCGATGATGACGATAACGACCGCCAATTCAACTAGTGTGAAGCCACGTTTGTTATTCATAACTGTACCCTTTCTCCTTAGCTATTTAGGTGCAGGCGCCCTAACAGGGCCTTCCTGTCTAAAGTATAGCCTAAGGAAGGCTGTATAGTAAGATTTTTTTGCGCAACTTTTGCGTAACGTTGCTATTCCAGAGCCCTGTCAATGGCGGCTTGCGTCAGCGGGGCCATGGCCGCGTATCCTGCGGCATTGGGGTGTACTCCGTCGTTTGAGTATTCCGCTTTCAGCAGGCCATTATTGTCTTTGAGTGCGTTGAAAAAATCCAGATACACAAAGCCCCGCGTTTTGCAGTATTGCTCCAGCCAGGTATTAAGCCCGCGCAGCTTGTTCAGCGGGCAGAACAAAGTCATGGCCCGGTTTTTTGGGTCATAATTGTTCACCGGCAGGACGGAGGCGAAAATCACCCGGATTCCGTTGGCGCGCGCTATGTCGGCCATGGAAATGTAGCTGCCCTCTACGTCGGTTGCGGGAATATAGCCGCCGACTATATCGTTGGTTCCTCCGAGAATGACCACTGCCGCCGGTTTCAGCGCCACCACGTCCTGATGAAACCGCGCCAGCATCTGCGCGGTAACCTGTCCGCCTATGCCGCGCCCTATGTAGGGTTTTCCCGGGAAGTATCCGGCCAGAGGCCAGTTGTCGGTAATGGAGTCTCCCATGAATATGACGCGCTTTTCACCGGGGGCCGGAGGCTTCAGGCCGGCATTGGCCTTCCGGTAGCGGGACAATTGGCTGAAATCGCCGTGAATTGCAAGCCATTTATCAAGCGGTTCCGGCTTGCGCGAGCATGCGGCCGCGCATAGCGCGGCGCACAGCGCGGCGGCGGCCAGGCGCGGATTACCGGCCATAATCGTCCTCCAGGCGGATGATGTCGTCCTCGCCCAGATAGCAGCCGGACTGGACCTCTATTATGGTGGCAGGGCTTTTTGCGCGGTTCCTGACGCAATGCACCGTGCCCGCGGGGATGTCTATGGAATTGTGGCGCGAAAGTTTCAGCACTTCCGAGGCTTTGGTTACTTCGGCTTCGCCGTCTATGAGCGTCCAGTGTTCGGAGCGTTTTCGGTGGAATTGCAGGCTTATTCTCTGTCCGGGGTCTATGACCAGCCGCTTCACCTTGTAGTTGCGGGATTCTTCAAGAAGGGTGTATGACCCCCAGGGGCGGCGCACGGTCAGATGCTCCGCCGCCTGGCTGCGGTTTTTGCCCTTCAGCTCGTCCACGATGCCGCGCACCTCCTGGGTGCGCGCGAGTGGGCAGGCCAGCACCGCGTCCGGCGTTTCTATAAGCGCGGTATCCCTGAGGCCTATGGCCGACACCAGCCGTCCCTCGCCGTGTATAAGGCAGCCGGAGCAGCCCCGCGCCAGCACTTCCCCGCGTATGACGTTGCCGTTCTTGTCTTTTTCTGAAATCTGGTAGAGGCTGGCCCAGCTTCCCACATCGCTCCAGCCGATATCGCAGGGGATTACGCGCACAAGCCCGGATTTCTCCATAACGCCGTAGTCTATGGAGACGGACGGCATGCGCCTGAATATGCCCGCCAGCGCCTGCCTGCCGAAATCCTGCGCCGCGGCTTGGTCAAGCAGTTCATGCACTTCTGGCAAATGCCTTTTAATTTCGTCCAGAATGACGCTTGCCCTGAACACGAATATCCCGCAATTCCACAGGTATCGCCCGGATTTGACATAGGAGGCGGCCGTCTTGTAATCCGGTTTCTCCACAAAACGCAGCGCGGGCAGCGGCCCGCCCTGCCTGCGCGAGGGGGGGAATTGTATATAGCCGTAGCCGGTTTCCGGGCGGGTGGGCTTGATGCCGAGCGTTACGATTTTTCCGCGCCTTGCCTCGGCAGCGGCGGATTTCATGGCCTTGGCGAAGGCTTTGCGGTCGGTTATTATATGGTCGGACGGAAGGACCGCCAGAACCGGGTCTTTGCCGCCGCGCATGGCGTATTTGGCGGCAAGGCCGATGGCGGGGGCGGTATTCCTGCCCTCCGGCTCCACGATAAGGCTGTAGGGTTTGAGCAGATGATGCGCCGCGCCCTGCGCGTGTTCGCGGTTGACTACGGCTATTATATCGTTCGCCAGGGGGGCGATGCGCTCCGCCGTGTCCTCAAAAAGCGATTTGCCGCCCAGAATGTTTATGAATTGTTTCGGGAAAAGCTGCCTGCTCAGCGGCCACAGCCGGGTGCCGCTGCCGCCCGCCAGTATGACGGCTGTTACCATAGCCCTGCCAGCCGCAGAATTTTGCCTGCGGCGGCCAGCAAAAACAGCCCCAGCGCGACAAGCAGCAGGATGAAATTGACCCGTCCCATGGAAAGTTCGCCAAGCCCTGCGGCGGCCTGCCAGGCGACCTTGAGGCTTATTTTGCTCTCCCCCGCGGTGCGCGGCCTGAATACGTATCCGGCCTCCGTTACCACGGTCCCATCGGGCAGGTTTTGCAGAATGTCCATCAGGATTTTGAAGCCTTTGGGTTTGAGCGCGGGCCTGGCCTTTTCAAAAGCCGCGCGCTCCACTATGAAAAAACCGCTCATCAGGTCGGTGGAACGGCGTTTTAGCAGCATTCCCGCCAGGCGGTTTGCGGTCTGGCTTATCAGAAGCCGGGTTGTGTTCCAGCCGGAAATCCCGCCGCCTTCGGTGTAGCGCGAGGCTATCACCAGCCCCGCCCCCGCCCGCGCTTTTTCCAGCATCGCGGGCAGGATTTTCTCGTCATGCTGCAAATCGGCGTCCATCACCGCCAGGTATTTGCCGGAGGCGGCGGCGAAGCCGTCCATCACGGCGGGGTATAGCCCCCTGTCCGTTGTGCGGCGCAAAACTTTAAGATTGGGATATTGCGCGGCAAGCTCCTGCGCCTTCCGCCAGGTGAGGTCCGGCGAATCGTCGTCGGCCACTATGATTTCGTGCGGGGCCGCGCCCAGCGCGGCGGTTATGCGGGAAACCGCCTCGGCGATGTTTTCCGCTTCGTTGTATGTGGGAAGCACCACGGTGATTTCAGTCATCTTATATAAGGCGCCTCATCGCATACGTAACAGTAGTTTCCGTCAAACCGTTTTGCCGTGTCGCAGGGCCAGTTTTCCGCTTTATACATAAATTCCAGCGGCATGGCGATGAACGGGTCGCCTCCGAAGCGGCAGATTTTGTCATTTTTCATTTTTTGGGCCAGCCAGTCAACGCTCATCATGCGGGCGGAAGTTTCGCCGTGCCAGCCCTGCCGGAACTGGAAAGGCTTTCTTATCCGGGGTTCCAGCAGTTCCCTGCCCGAGACGAAAAATATCCCTGCCAGGCCCAGCGCCAGAAAAATCCGCATCCTGCCGCCGGAACGGCGCAGAAATTCCGGCAGAAATGCCGCCCCCGCCAGCGCGAACAGGAAAAAATTGATTATATAGTAGCGCATTGAATTGGTGTTCCTGAAAGCAGTGAATGTTGCCATATAGCCGGCAAGCAGTATCGCCGCCAGCAGTTTTGAATCCTCGTTTTCCGATTTCAGCGCGGCTATCGCCCCCGCCAGGACCGCCCCCGTAACCACCGCCGCCCAGATAAGCAGCGCGGCAGCGGCAATGACGCCCAACTCCAGCGAGAACAGCCTTCTGAACACGTTATAGCCGGACACCAGCCCCAGAAACGCCGTCGCATGAAACCACAGCCAGGCCAGCAGGCCGGCGGCGGCCAGCACCTGCGGCCCCTTCCGTGTCGGCGGCAGCGCGGCGGCTATGAACATAAGCGCGCGGGAGAGTCCGCCCGCCTGTTTGTGATATATATGCGCGGCCAGCGCGGTCAGCGCCGGCAGGCCGAAAAATACCGCCAGCATGGCGTTTTTGTGCGCCAGCCAGAACCCGTCCGTGATGAATTTTTTGCACAGCAGCAATGTTCCCGCGCAGGCCAGATTTGCCAGCGCGGCGGGCAGCAGCGCGCCGAATTTAACATTGCCCGTGCCGAAAGACCAGACCAGTATCCCGAATACCAGCGCGAAAGGCAGCGAGAGGAATATTATATGGTTGAGCGTGCCTATGCAGCTTGCGTAAATCAGGACCGCGGTAGCGGCAAGGCAGCGCTTTGTTGTCAGTCGCCATGCGGATATAATAACCGCCGCCGCCAGAAAGTTATTCAGCGCGCACACCTCCCAGGCGATTCGCGATTCAAAAGGGAAAAACGGCAAAGCCAGCAGCAGCGCGCCCAGAACCAGAAGCGATTCCATCCCCATCGTCAAAGCGACGAAAAATGCCATCGCCCCGGCGGCTGCCGTGTTAAGCGCGGCTCCCGCCAGCCGCAGCGAGAATACCGACGGCCCCGCCCAGCCGAATACTTTCGCCGCCAGCCAGGCGTGAAACGGCCCCGTGTACCAGTTCATCCCGTGCGGCGAGGCGAGGCCGGAGTGCCGGATTTCCATGGCGCGCAGCCCCGTCCATGCCTCGTCCGCGCTGAAGCCGGGGACGGAGCCGAGTTTGAAAAATATCAGCGCGCCCGCCGCAACGGCGAACACCGCCGCCGCAACAGCCGCTTTTATTGAGGATTTCATCTAAAACCATTTTATCATTTTGCCTGCGGAAAGTTTTAAGCGTCCCGCGCGTATATTATATGCGGGGCGACGAAATCGCCCCCCGGAAAAGGAGAGGTATGAAACTTAACAAGACAATGTTTGTATCCGTCATCGCAACCCTGGTGTTTGCGGTTGCGCAGATAAAATCTTCCGCGCAAATGCCGGGGGAGACGCTGCTGGTGAATGTTACCGCCGAAGCAGTCGGAACAAATGCCGCCAAAATCACGGCGGAAGTTTATGAGGGCGGCGCGCCGCTGGGCAAGCCGGCGGCTTTTCTGTCCGAAGGCCAGAGGGCGGAGATGACTCTCAGAAGCGGCGCGGGCGGCGATATCGTTGTCAGATTTACTGCGCCTGCCGCGGGAAAATACGGGGTTTCAGTCAGCAGAAAATGAGCGCATATTCCCGCGCCGGGGATAATTTACTCCCGGCGCGGAATATGTATTATTGTGCGGAGGCTGCATGGCTACAGACGCGACGGTTTGCGATGATAACGAAATGGTGTCGGATATTCTGGCGGGCGAGAGCGCGTCTTTCAGGCGCATTGTGGAGAAATATCAGAAACCGCTCTATGACCTTGCTTTTCGCATGACCGGCAATGTTGAAGATGCTCAGGATATCCTGCAAACTTCTTTCATAAAAATGTATTCCAGCCTGAAGGATTATGACGCGCTGCGTTCCTTTCGCAACTGGGCTTATACCATTGTGCTGAATCAGACGCGCAGCCATCTGCGCCGCAAGGCGTTGCTGAGATTTTTACCCTTTTCAGGCGGAGGTGAGGAGGAAAGCGGGGAGCTTGATATTGCCGATAATTCGCAGAATACTGAAAACGCTGTTGCATGGCGGCAGTTGCTGCGTGATCTGGAAAAAAATTTGCTGAAGCTGCCGCCGGAACTGCGCGAGCCGTTCATACTGTACCACTTCCATAATATCACCGTGGAGAATATGGCGGCGCAGCTTGGAATTTCCCGCAATGCCGTGCATATACGCTTGTCGCGCGCGCGGACGGCTCTTTTCAAAAACATGCCCGCGCTGGCGTCAAGTCATGGAGGCGTCTATGAAACCAGATAACGCGGAATTGGAAAAGGTGTTTATGGAATTTTGCAAAGACGCGCCAATGCATGAGCCGCGTCCGGCCTGGCCTGAAATTGCCGATAAGCTTTGCAACGGCGCAAGGCGCGGTTTCGCGCCGCGTTTTGCGCCCGCATTGTGCGTTGCTGCGGCATGTCTGCTTCTTTTGTTTGCGCTTCCGCAAGTGCGCGCCGCCGCCGGCGAGATAATGCGCAGGCTGCTGTCGGTGAGGTATTCGCTGGTTATGGGCGGGTACAGGACAGACGGGGCGCTGCTGTTCCCAGACGGCGCGGAAAAAGTTGTAAGGACGCCGCATGGGAAAACAGTGATGAGGATGGAGCCTATGGGGGACAATGCCGTGCTTATCAGCGCGAAAGTCTATGACGCGCGCGGCAATATCGTGTCCAGCCCGAAACTGGCCTCGCTCAAAAATGTTGAGGCTGCCATGACAGTTTGCCCCGGTTCCGGCAAACCATGCTTCACTCTTTCCATAACGCCGGAGGACACGCAATCATACAAAGTCCGCGTCGTAAAATAGCTATAATCAATAAATGAGCGAAAGCGGCATTTGTCTTGAGGGGCGGGGGCTTTGCAAAGTCTACGGCGAAGGCACGGCCGCCGCGCGGGTGTTTGAAAATATCTCCGTCTCCGTGCGGCGGGCGGAGTTCATGGTATTATTCGGGCCTTCCGGCTCCGGCAAATCCACCCTGCTCAATATCATCGGCCTGCTGGACAAGCCCTCCGCCGGAGCGGTTATTATGGACGGGGAGGATGCGCTCCTTCTGGACGAGACTGACAAGGCCGCGCTGCGCGCGCGCAAAATAGGTTTTGTTTTCCAGTTTGATTCCCTGCTGCCGGAATTCACGCTGCTTGAAAATGTGGAGATGCCCGCCGTGCTTGGCGGCGCGGCCCGCCCCGCCAAATCGCTGGAATTGCTTGGCAAATTCGGCCTTGCGGGGCTGGCGGCGCGTTTCCCGGCCCAGCTTTCCGGCGGGGAGCGTCAGCGCGGGGCCATAGCGCGCGCCCTGCGCAACGGCCCCGCCATAATCCTGGCCGACGAGCCCACCGGCAACCTGGACGCCGAAAACGCCCGCGCGGTCTTTGAGGATTTGCGCCGCCTCGCGCGCGAAGGCGCGGCGGTGGTGATGGCCACCCATAACCCCGACGCCGCCAAATACGGCGATACGGTTTTAACCCTCTCCGGCGGCAGGCTGGCGTGATATGCTCTGCCGCCGCTGCCGCAAAAAAGAAGCCGCTTTCGTAATAAGAGCCGCCGTCCGCAAAAAACTCACCGATATCGCGCTGTGCCGGGACTGTCTTTTTCTCAAGGAAAAGGAGCTGGGGCTGGAGCGCGGCACCCTCTCCTACTACGCCGCGCCGCTGCGCGGCGCGGAATACGCGCGCTCCGCGCCCGCCTCGCGGCGGGATTTGCGGCTTAAATGCCCCGGCTGCGGGCTTTTGTACCCGCAGTTCCGGGAAAGCGGGGAGTTGGGCTGCCCGCGCTGCTATAACGCATTCCGCCCGCAACTGGAGTATTATTTCAAACGGCTTTGCGGCGCGCCGCGCCATCCGGTAAAGCCGTACGCCGGGCCGGGGGGCGGCGATTTCTCGCTTGACGGCGGGGCGGTGCAGTCCGCATTGCAGTCCGCCGTCCGGCACGAGGATTACGAGCGCGCCGCCAAATTGCGCGACATAATGGGCGCTTTCCGAAAACACGGGAGGCGGCGTGAGAATTGAGGCTCTTGCCGCGCAAATTCCGGCATGGATATCGCAAAACGGCCCGGAGGGCGACTGCGTTCTGTGGACGCGCGCCCGGCTGCGGCGCAATCTGGCGGGGCAGCCGTTTCCGGCGCGGGCCGTTCCGGCGGAGCTGCGCCGCGCGCGCGAACTGATTCTGAAAAAGCTCTCCGTCCGCCCGGAAATGCGCGGAAGCGGAAAAATCCGGCTGGATATCGCCGGCGCCTTTGAACAACGTCTGCTGGCGGAGCGCGGCCTCGCCGCGGAGGATTTCCCCGCGCAGCCGCGTTTCTGCGCCGCCGCAGTCTCGCCGGGGGAGGAGGTTTGCGCCCTGGTCAACTGGCGGGACGCGCTGAGTCTTTCTTTTACCGGCGCGGGGTTGTGCGCGCGGGCAACGTTGGAGGCGGCAGCGCGCTTTGACGCGGCCATGGGCGCGGCACTGGACTATGCCTGGGACAGGAATTTCGGCTGGCTTTCCTCCTCGCCGGAAAACGCGGGCACCGGGCTGCAGCTGTCCGCGCTGCTGCATATTCCCTGCCTTGCGCGCAGCGGCAGGGCCGAGGGCGCGCTGAAAAACCTCTCCAACCTGCGCGCCGGCTGGAAGGCGGACGGCCCCGGCGGAATCTTCCCCGATTTTTGCGAGATTTTCACCGCCTGCCCCTTCGGCTCCGGCGAGGAGGCGATGCTTGAAAACATCTCCTCCGCAGCGCATTTTCTCATCACGGCGGAGCGGCAGGCCCGCGATTGGCTTTTCTCCGGCCCGCGCGCCGTTTCAAGCGAAGACGAGGCCTGGCGCGCCTGCGGTCTGCTGGGCAACGCGCGCGTTATTTCCTACGAGGAGGCGCGCGGCAGAATATCCGCCGTCCTGATGGGGCTGGCCGCCGGGCTGCCGCTTCCGGTCCGGCGGGAGGCGGCGCTGAAACTTTTCGCGCTTTGCAGGCCGGCGCATATCGCGCAGGGATGCAGGCCGCCGGGAAAACGCAAATTCAATCCCGCCGCTGTAACCGCGGCGGAAAGGGATATAAGGCGCGCGGCCATCATCCGCGCCGCGCTCAAGGCGTGATTAGTTGTCAGTTTGCTGTTTGCTGCCTGCTCTTGATGAACTGCGCCCAGTGTTTGTCGGTTTTTGCGACGTGGTTAAGCAGCCAGGAGGAAACATTGCGGTGCGCGTCGTTTAGTATATCCTGCGAATAGCCTTCATTGTCGCATCTGGCTTTCAACTTGGCAAAAGCTGTTCTGAAGTAGTTATGCTGCGCCTTGTGTATGTTTATTTCGGGATAGTTTTCCTTTTCCAGCAGGGCTTCCTCGGTGGCGAAATGCACGTTCGCGTAGTGGTCAAGGAAACGGAACAGGGTGGCGATATCGTCTTTTTCCCTGCCGTCCAGTATTGACTGCACAAACGAATTAACCGCGGCGAACAATTCCTTGTGCTGGGAATCTATCTCCGCCACGCCGGTAAGCAACTGATCGCTCCATTGCAGGGGCATATGAATGCGGGGCGGCTGCGCCGCCCCGCTCCTCACGCTGTTATTTTTGCACCGTAAATTCCGCCGCCGCAACCTGCGCGCCGGAACCGTCCACGGCTTCCACTTTCCAACTGCCGGGGGAGACTGTTTTGCTGCTCCAGGTGCGCATCGGGTCGTATTTTATCTGGAGGGGCACTTCCGCCACCTTTTTGCCTTCCAGATACCAGACATGGGTTACAGTCCCTTCCGCCGCGCCGGAGACTTTCATCCAGCAGAACGCTTTTTCCGTGCCGGCAGGAAAATCCGCCGTCTCGCCGACGGGTTCCCTGTTTTCCACCGCCGAGGCGATGACCAGCTTCTCCGCTTTCAGCGCGGAGGCCGGCTGCGCCGGTTTTGCCGCATCCGCCGCGGCTTCAGCTTTTGCGGGTTCGGCCTTGGCCGGGGCGGCATTCTGCGCCAGCGCCGCGCCCGCGAAGGCAAACACCGGAATTGCCACTATCGCATATTTTCTCATGATGTGATTCCTCCCTATTTGGCTTATTCTCCCAAAAAACCCGCCCAGTTTCAAGCAGGGTTTTTCAGCAGATACTGATTACTGACTTTCTCCTACTGAGCTTTCCCTATTAGGTTGATGCGCTGGAGGCTCAGATTTGGACACAGGCTAGGCGCGGCTGCGCAGCCGTGCTTGCGCACCGCAAGCAGACGCAACGACGGCTGTGTCCGAATATGAGCCTCCCCGAAGGGGCTGTCCGCTTTTGGGCTGCGACTGCGTTGCAAATCGTTTGCATACGGGAAGTATGCCGCATTCTTTGCGCCTTGTCTCGCCGCAAAATCGGCCAGCCAGCGCATCAACCTAATAGGGAAAGCTCAGTAGACATGCAGTGAGCGGTCAACATCTATCGCGCGTAAGGACGCGGGGACGATGTAATGGTTGGATTAACGGCAGTTTAATAACACTTTAGACGGCAGAATGACGCCGATTCTATTTGCTGTTGATTTGGCTTTCCAAATCTTTAAGATCAGACACTATGACATCCCAGTCCGGCGGGGTCCCGAAAATCATTACCCGCATCAAGTCATAGTCCCTTCGGATAACCGCCATTCTCTCTTCGGAAGGGACAAGATGGAACGTGCCGGGTTTAGCGGTATCATAATGCGCCCATGCTGACTGAAAAAAGAGCGACTTGTGCTCAACAACACGCTTAAGCAATCGTTTATCCTTCAATGCTTCATCGGCAAAACCTCGTTTATATAAGCAATGCAAGTCGTAGTAATGCCTGGAAAGGCGTTCTTTAGACGGCTTATCGGCAGGTCGATTATATTCGGCATGAAGCAATGTGGCTTTTTCCCAAAATGTGCGCGCAATTGCCAATGTTCTAATTCGGCAAATAGAGACCTCAAATGCGCCAGAGAATTTCTCCGCCGCTATGGGAGATATGTGTTCGTCACTGGCTGGCCAGTCATCTGAACGCGCTCCGAGTTCAAGCCGTATGGCAGACCTGACGTAGCCTGCTGCGGCGGATGTAATGTCACTTTGGGGATAAGTGAAAATGACAGTTTGAGTGTCGTCCGTGTCCAGTTCTAGCGACCAGTTTGCATCACCCATAACAGATTTAAAATCGCGCCGGAGATTCTGCAACAAGTGCTCACGAATCAGTTCCGCGCATTTCGCGGACAATGCGTCAAGGCGACGGCGACGTTCTTTGACTCCAATACCATGTGCTTCCGGGTCTAAATCATCCGCTGTAAATCCGAGGTCTTTGCGGCTAAATGACAGGTCCACATCTTCGGAAAAACGGTCAATGGCTTTATAGGCTTTGGACAGAGATGTTCCTCCCTTGAATATCATTTGTGGACGAACGCGGAGGACATCGAAAAGCCTATATAAAGTCCAGCAAACCCAGAAATCTTTTTCGACAAGCCGGGAATTGATGCCCGAAGCGCTTTCTGTCGCGATAAACAACTCGGCACGTTCCTTCGGGGACTTTTGAGCAGTAAAATCCATGTTTATTTGCGGGATTCCGTTATTTGATTCAGTATGGGCTGCATCCATGCGGGGGCATACCGGGCATCTTTTTTAAGTTGGGCGAGAGTTTTTGACGGCAATGCGGTTTTAAGTTTTGAGACAATGGCATCGTCGATATTGCCCGGCCCAATAAAGCGCAATGCCTCCAGCACGAGAGCGCAGTCTTTGCCTTTTACCGCCATTCTGCGTGGAGAGACATGCTTGAAATTTATGCTGTATGGACCGGCGACGATATTTCTAGAAGGCCCGTTAGTTAAATAAACGCGTTTTGCGGGCACCTGCGTGGATAACCCCAGCATATTTGCAGCTAAAGCGCCTGTTGGGACTATTTTGCTGCTGGTTCGGCGCGCTATGGCCCGAGCAATTGCATCCGCAGGAGGAGGCAATTTCCCACCCAGATTTTTATTGATGACGGGATAGTAATAAAGCGAAACCCCAACACGGTTAATTGTCCCTTTCTTGGTGAGGCGAGATAATGCTTGTCGCACTGCCGCAGGACTGCCTATTGTATGGAAATCAACGGAAAAGACTACCGCCCCACGGCCTTTATGGACAATCTTCCGCAAAATCTTGCGCGTTGTGTTGTGGGAACTATTTGTCATCATATCAATGTCACAGAAATATACACTTTTTTGTGACACATTTCAACAGCACAACAGGGCCGCGCGCTGAAAATCCGCTGCGCCGCCGGCGTATGCTATGATGCCGCCTGTTCATCCGCGCCGGCGGCGGGGGCGGTTCCGTATGAATTCAAATCCGGCTGGGCCTGTGCCGCGGATTGCGGCTGGTAAATGGGCCGAAAGGCCCTGTACAAAGGTTTCGGGGCGCGCTAGAATAATGCCATGTACGGGAAATTCATTCTCGTGGCGCTGGCGGGGCTGGCCGCCCTGTGCTTCCTGCTGAGGGCGGTCATAGACGGTTTTCTCACCACCTGGGACCCGATAAAATACTACAGGCAGTCTTTCAGGAACGCGCTGAACAAACCCAAGAGCAAACCCATAAAACCCATGACTCTCCGCGAAAAAATGGAAGCGGAAGGCAAGTGGTAATTTAATATAATATCCCATATATGCTGGCAGCCGCGCATACGCATCGAAAAGTTTCAAAGCCGCTGGAAAAGAGGCTTTTGAAAGCCGCGCTTTCCGCGCGCGAAAATGCGTATTGCCCGTATTCCGGCTATAAGGTCGGGGCAAGCGCGCTGGCCGTGTCCGGGCGCATATACTCCGGCGCGAATGTGGAGAATTCGTCCTACGGGCTTACCGTGTGCGCCGAGCGCGCCGCCATCTTCAGCGCCGTGTGCGCGGGCGAGCGGGAGCTTGCCGCTGTCTGCGTCGCGGCAAAAGCCGCGCGCCCGTGCGGCGCGTGCCGGCAGGTGATGTCCGAATTCCTGCCCAAGGACGCGCCCGTGTTGATAGCCTCCGTGGACGACGACGGCAAAACAAAGGTGATACGGCGCGCCCTGTCCGAAATTCTGCCCATGGCTTTTGATCCTGGCGAAGCCGGGCTGTGAGGTTGCCATTATGGATATAAAAACGCTTTCCGAGCTTACCGGCTGGATGAAAACCACCGACCTGGCGGAAGTGGTGTACCGCAAAAACGGCGACGGGCTGGAGCTGCGCAGCGAGGAGGCCCCCGTGCGGGCCGACATCCCCTCCTGCGCGCTGGAGCCGGTTGGCGCGCCCGCCGTGGGCATTTACCGAGCGGCGGAGGCGGGCAAATCCCGCCAGTTCCGGGAAGGCATGGCGGTCGCCGCGGGCGAATCGCTGGGCTATATTGAAATGTCGGGCGAGAAGAAGCCCGTCCTGTGCCCCGCGAAAGGGTTCCTGCGCGTTATCTGCATTGACGACGGCAAGCCGGCGCAGTACGGCCAGCCGCTGTTTTTTGTAGAGCCGCAATGAACGGGAAGTTCCTCAACAAAATAGTCTGCGCGGACGCTTTGTCCGCGCTTGGCGAAATTGAGGAAAATTCCATAGACGTCGTCCTGACAGACCCGCCGTATTTTCTGGACAAGCTGGATAATAACTGGGACGCCGGCAAGGTCGCCTGCCGCAGGAATCAGCAGGTGGTCAAATCCCTTCCCGCCGGGATGAAATTTGACAGGCGGCAGGGGCTGCGCTTTTACGAATGGTACCTTGCCGTATCGCGCGGGATTTTCAGGGTGTTAAAGCCGGGGGGATTCTTTTTCTCTTTTTCCAGCCCCAGACTTTACCACAGAATGGCCTCCGCCATGGACGATGCCGGTTTTGAGCTGCGGGATTCTTTTATCTGGCTATACACCAAAAACCAGGCCAAGGCGATGGGGGTGGAGCGTTCCATAAACAAAATGCGCGCGTCCGCCGCCGAGAAGAAAAACGCCGCCGCCCTCCTGCGCGGCTGGAAGACGCCGCAGCTGAAATCCTGCTTTGAGCCGATAGCGATGGGCCAGAAGCCGCCGGACGCGACGTATCTGAAAAATATGCTCAGGCACGGGGTGGGGCTGCTAAACACCAATGTCAAAATCGGAGCCGGGATGCATCCCGCCAATGTGGCCGCGGCGGAAAGCATTTCCCCCGAAATAGACCGGACCTTCCTGCTGCCCAAGCCGTCAAAGCGGGAGCGCGGCGGCTACAACACCCACAAAACCGTAAAGCCGCTGTCTGTGTGCGAGTATCTGATAAGACTTTCAGCCTTTGCCGGCGACGCCGTGGTGCTTGACCCGTTTGCGGGGAGCGGCACCACCGCCGTGGCGGCAAAGCGGCTGGGCAGGAATTATATCGGGATAGAACTGAACCGCCAATACGCGGCGATAGCCGAAAAAAGACTTGCGGAGGCCGTATGAAACCCTTCAAAAAAGTGATGATAGCCAATCGCGGAGAAATCGCGCTGCGCGTGATGCGCACGTTGCGGGAGATGGGCATAGCCTCCGTGGCGGTGTATTCGGAGGCGGACCGCTGCGCGCTTCATGTCGCTGAGGCGGACGAGGCCGTTTGCATCGGTCCCGCCCCCGCGCGGGAGAGCTATCTCAACATGAAGGCGGTGGTCGCCGCCGCCAAACTCTGCGGCGCGGACGCTGTGCATCCGGGCTACGGTTTTCTGTCGGAGAATCCGCAATTTTCCAAAATGATAGCGGACGCGGGGATAACTTTCATAGGCCCCGGCCCCAAGGCTATTGAGATGCTGGGCTACAAATCCACGGCGCGCGCGCTGGCGGTTTCCCACAATGTGCCGGTTACGCCGGGCACGAAGGACTGCGTTTCGCTCAAGGATTGCGCCAAAGAGGCCGCCTCGGTGGGATACCCCATCATGATAAAAGCCGCCGCCGGAGGCGGCGGCAAGGGCATGCGCATAGTCTGGGAGGAAAAACAGCTCAACCACGAAGTGCACATGGCCAAAAACGAGGCCAGGGCCGCTTTCAGCGACGACGGCGTTTATTTTGAGAAATACATTCCCGCCCCGCGCCATGTGGAGATACAGATAGCCGCCGATTCGCACGGCAAAGTCGTCGCCTTCCCGGAGCGCGACTGCAGCGTGCAGCGCCGCCATCAGAAGCTGGTGGAGGAATCCCCTTCGCCGGCGGTGAACGCGAAATTGCGCGAACAGATGGCAGAGGCTGCCGTGCGGCTGGTGAAAGCCTCCGGCTACACCGGCGTCGGCACCGTGGAATTTCTGCTGGAGCCGGGCGGCAGTTTCTATTTCATGGAGGTCAACACCCGCCTTCAGGTGGAGCATCCCGTAACCGAGGCCGTAACCGGCCTGGACCTGGTGCGCGAGCAGATAATAATAGCCTCCGGCGGGCATGTCTCGGTGGACGCGGCGCGCGCGCTGAAAGTCAACGGCCATTCCATAGAGCACCGCATCAATGCCGAGGACCCGGACAAAAATTTCGCCCCCAACTGCGGCACGGTGGAGGAATGGCTGCCCCCCGGCGGCCCCGGCGTGCGCGTGGACAGCCATATGTATCCCGGTTACACCGTTCCCAGCTATTACGACAGCCTGCTTGCCAAGCTGATAGTCTGGGGCGCGGACCGGGAGGCCGCCCTGGCCAGAAGCCGCCGCGCGCTTGCGGAGTTCAGGATTTCCGGGTTGAAAACCACGATACCTTTCCATCTCAAGGTGCTGGGCAACGGGGAATTCGTCTCCGGCAAGTTTGACACCGGCCTGCTGGCCAGAATGGCCGAAACCAAAGTGTGATGCTCGCCTGCGCCTGTTTTGCGGCTCTAGCCCTTGCGCTGCCCGCCCGCGCGGCGGAAACCCGCATTCTGTTTGTCGGCAACAATTTTGTTTCGGCAAACGACCTGCCGGGGATGTTTGCGGCGGTGGCAAAATCGCTGGGCGGGGCCGCACATGCGGAGATGATTGCGCCGGGCGGATTTTCCTGGCAGCAGCATTCGCAGGACAAGGCGACATCAGGCAAAATTTCCTCCGGCAAATGGGATTTCGTGGTTTTGCAGGAGCAAAGCCAGAGGCCGGACTGGCCGGAAAGGCAGCTTGCAAGCGAAGTGCTGCCCTACGGCAGGCAACTGGACAAGCTCATCCGCTCCGCCGGCGCGCGCACCGTGCTGTATGAAACCTGGGGCCACAAAAAAGGCGACAAAAATAATTGCGAGCATTTCCCGCGCACCTGTACTTACGAAGGGATGCAGGGCAGCATAACTGCCACTTACGAGCGCCTGGCCAGGGAAACCGGCGCAACGTTGGCCCCCGTGGGCGCCGCGTGGCGGCAAATCCGCCGCAACCACCCGGAAATAGAGCTTTATTCCGGCGACGGAATACATCCCTCGCGCGAGGGGACCTATCTGGCCGCCTGCGTCATTTACTGCGCGATATTCGGGAAACCGGTCATCAGGGCGGACAATCAGGGCATTGCCGCCGCGCGGGCGGAAATCATAAGGCAGGCCGCGCAGGAAGCGGTTTTCGGCGGCGGGTGATGGAAACCGAACGCGATCTGCCCTTTGCGCGCGCGGCCTTCGCGCTGCTTTTCACCGTCAATTTCTGCAATTACATAGACCGCTACGTGCTGGCGGCGGTTTTCCCGCTTATACAGAAAGATATGCATGTCTCCGACGCGGCTATGGGGTTTCTGGCGTCGGCTTTCATGATTGTGTACATGTTCGCCGCGCCGGTGGCGGGCTGGCTGGGCGACAAATGGCTGCGCCCCCGGCTGATGGGCGCGGCGGCACTTGTGTGGAGCGCGGCCACCTCGCTGGCCGGTTTTGCCGGAAGCTACGCGCAACTGCTGGCGGCGCGCTCCGCCGTCGGCACGGGGGAGGCGGGTTTCGTGTCGGTGTCCCAGTCCTATGTGTCGGAACTGTTCGCGCCGCAAAAGCGCGCGCGGGTGATGGCGCTGTTTACTCTGGTGGTGCCCGCCGGCAGCGCGGCGGGCTATATTCTGGGCGCGCTTATAGGCCAGCATTTCGGCTGGAGGGCCGCGTTTTTCGCGCTGGGGCTGCCGGGCGCGCTGCTGGCTTTTTTCATAACCCGCCTGCCGGACCCGCGCCGCCACGCGGCGCAGGAGCATTCCGCGCCGTCGCTGGCGGAGTATCTGGCGCTGGCAAAAAACAAGGTTTTCCTGGCCAGCTCGTTTACTCAGGCGGCGGCCACTTTCTGCGTGGGCGGGCTTTCCGCGTGGATGCCCAGCTATTTCGTGCGGTATTTCGGTTTTGACGTGGGCCGCGCCGGCATGACATTCGGCGCGATAACCGTTGTTGCCGGAATTGCCGGGACATGGCTGGGCGGCTGGCTGGCGGATGTTTTATCTGTCAGATACCGGCGCGCGTATTACTATGTGTCCGCCGCCGGGCTGGCAATGGCCGCGCCGCTTGCGCTGGCGGCGGCCTCCTGCTCCGGGCCGCGCGCGGCGCTGACGCTGTTTTTCGCGGCGGAGGTGTGCGTGTTCATGCACGGCGGGCCCATGAACGCGGCCATAGTCAAATGCACGGCGCGCAATGTGCGGGCCATGGCTTTCGCGGCCAGCATTTTCATAATTCACGCCTTCGGCGACGCGGTTTCGCCGTTTATAATCGGAAAAATTTCGGATGAGGCCGGCCTGCGTCTGGCGGTTATGCTGTGCAGCCTGACGCTGCTGCCCGCCGCCGCCATCGCCGTCGCCGGCGGCAGGGCGGACAGGGACCCGGCGTAACCGCCGCGCCCGCTGCCGGGATTGACGTTTCGGGGAGAAACCTCGCCGGTCGCCTCCGAATCCCGCTGTCCAATTGCGATTTCCGGGCTATATTCCCGGCAGCAGTTCGTAGCTCTGGCAGCCCTTAAGCTCCTTGATGCGGGTGGCAATTGCATCCGCATACTGGCTGCGCCAGAGCGCGTCGTAGTCCATCTGCTGCCTGTAGAATATCTGGGCGTCGTCTATGTTTTTCCGGGTGCGGTACATGTACTTGCGTTCCTCGCGCCAGATGGCGTCCGCGTCCTGTCCGCGGAATTTAGAGGCGTTTTCGTCTGCTTCGGCGCGGGTGATGGCGTTTCTGCGGACGCGGTCCAGGTCGCGCTTGTAGAGCAACTGATAAAAACTGTTGTCCGACAGTCCCTGCTGCATCCTCTGCACCCAGTGCAGGGAACTCTCAAAGGTTTCCGTGGGCCGGTCATATTCCAGGTTCGGCAGCAGGCAGTCTCGCCGTATCATTTCTGCGAATCTGTCCGGCCCTTCTATCGCATAGACGCAGATTTCCTTTATCGTCTCCTGCCCGGAGGGGGTGGAGGCTATTTTATCCTCGTCGTACATGCTGGCCTGGGAGGCCACGCGCGCCTGCGCCATCGCGGCAAGCACTTCAAACTCGGCCAGGTCGTCAGCCACCTGAATGCGGTCGTACATCTGGCTCAGCGCCAGCCCGCGTGCCAGCAGCAGCGGCAGCGTCTGCCTGTGGCGGCGCTCCTTTTCCGGTATAAGCAGGGTGCGGTCCGCTCGCAGATACCTGGGCCAGGGGCCGGTAAGCGGCGCGTATTGTATTTTTATGGGATTTTCCTTGAGCCGGGCGACAAGCTCCCTCCCTTCGCCCAGCAGTTCAAGGGATTCAAGCCCGCGCTCCAGCGAAGGTTCGTAATGAAGCGCGGGGTTGGCGTCTTCACGGGGGGCGGGGGTTGCCTCGTCCGGAGAGTACTCCTCCTGCAGGGCGGCGCAGCCGCACAGCAGGGATGCCGCCGCCAGCAGCAGCGCGTTCGCGCGGGTCATTTGAACAGGCCCTTCAGCGCGTTTTTGCCCGCGTTTATAAGCGTGTCGCCCAGCGCCTGCGCGTCCAGTTTCACGGACGGCCTGTGCATGTCCCCGGTTATTGCCAGCACGGGCTCGCCATAGCGGGCGAGCTTGCCGGAAAGCTTGATTCTTGTCTTTATGTCAACCTCGCGGGCTGTGAAGTCAACCCCGCCCCAGGAGGAAAGCTGGGCCACCCCCGTGTCCAGCACTGTTTTGGCGATGCTCATCCTGCCGTCGCGGAAATCGTACTCGCCTTCCATGTTGCTGAAGGAAAGATTGTCCAGTTCCGGCAGGAAAGGAAATTTCATGGCAGCCGTTCCGCGTTGAATCTGCATCAGCGGCATCAGAAGCGCGTTGGCAAACCGATTGCCCACCGCGAAAGACGCTATGTCGCCCAGCCGTCCGCCGTGCACGCAGAAGGAGGCTTTCCCTCTTGCCTTGTCCAGCTTTGCGGTTATACCGGTCAGCGCGCATTTGAACTCCGCCGCGCCGGCGTTGATGGCGGGATGGTAGAGGCGCGCGGTTTTTATATCCGCTTCTATGTCGTAGGCGGTTTCCGGCGGCGCGGCCTGGCCCTTGCCCTCGGCGGGTTCGGGCGCCTCTGTCTTTGGAATCAGCGAGACCAGATTTACCGCGCCCAGCGAGGCCGAAATCTTCGCCTTGACCAGTCTGGGCGATGTGCGCGTCGAAAACGCCGCCGTGAAAGCCGCCCCGTCCAGTTTGCCGGCGGCTTTCTGGACGGAAACGGAATCCTGGGTAAATTGGGCGGAAACCTCCATATCGGAAATCCTGGACTGGCCGAATACCAGCCCCCCGTCGGCGACGACCGCGCTGCCGGAATAGGTCATGGCGGACGGCGGAACCCAGGCCGCGGACAGCCGCCCGCCCATCTTCCCGCGCAGGCGATATTTCGCGTATCCCGGCGCTATTTTAGAAATTTCGGACATGTCTCCGCGGAAATTGCCCGCCGCGGAACCCGCCCAGCCCTCCGGGCGCAGGTCCAGGTTGACAATGCCCTTGAAATTCAGCGAGCCGGCGCTTACGATGCATTCCGTTATTTTCGCGCTGCCCGGAGCGGCGGAGATATTAAACGAAGTCTCGGATTCCGGTATCACCCAGCCGCGGGGCAGCGCCCGCGCCAGTCTGGCAAGCGAGGAAGTGTTCATTTCCGGCAGTTTCGTTTTTACGGCGGCGTTGAGCGCCCAGGCGGATGTCTGTTCCAGCCCCATCATAAATCCGCCTGAGGCGGACAGCGGTCCCGCGTCCACCTGAACTCCGGAAAACGACAGGTTGCCGTTCTCAAACGCGAAGCTGGACGAGACGGCGGTTTCCGGCAGCGGTATATGCGCCGGAAAATTGGACAGCACCTGCTGGAGCTGGGTGGACGACAGGGGCGCTATCCTGAATTTGAAAATTCCGTGCGGGGCGGAGAAATCGCTTACGCGCGCCGAGCCGGTAAGCGACAGCTTTTCCCAGCTTGCCAGCACGGAGCGCACCGTCAGCTTGTATTCGGATATTTTCCGGGCAGTGAGATCAAGCTGCGAATTGGTTTTCACGTACACGGTTACCGGGTTGTCGCCGACGATGAAATTGATGTGGCACTCCGATGCCGCTTCAAACGGCTGCGCGAACGAGATATCGTTGGTGTAAAACGAGAGGTCTTTTATCTGCGCGATATTGCCAGTCCGGCTTCTGAAGTAAATGTCGGTGTTTCTGATGGAGAGCCTGTCGGCTTCAAAATCGTAATCCGAAGCGCCGCCGGATTTGGCATTTTGCTGAGCCGGGGCGGACTGGGGGGATTCTCCGTCCCCGGAAATGTCGGAGAAGTTGAAGCGCCCGTCCGGAGTTTTGGCTATATTCACCATCACTCCGTCAACATCTATGGAGCGCACGCTGATTTTTTTTCTCAGCAGCGCGCCCAGCCTGAAACTGACCGAAACGGATTTGGCCGTCAGCATTTCCCCGTTGTCAAAGCCGCCGGCTTCGGAAATGGCCAGGTTCTTTATGCTTATGCCGCCCAGGCTTGCGTGAACGTCCTCCATCCTGAATTCTCTGTTGATTTTGCGCGCAAGCCAGGAGGTTGTCCAGGCCTTGAGCTTTGCTGACGGGAAAATCAGGCGGACGGTTATCATTGCCGCAATAACGGCGCCGGCTATAATTGCCGCCGTAAAGGCCAGACGCCTGAGCGGCGCTATGTTCGCACCGGATATGCGGGGAATCATACTTAATGGAATCATTATAACATTTTGGGCCTTTTGGCCCATGCAAGAATGGCTGCTGCGGCGTAAACTGTTCACAGGCGGCACAAACCCATGAGCAAAGTTCTTCTGGCGGTTATTTTCTGTTTTCTGGCTGCAACCCGGGCGCCGTCCCGGGTTTCTGCGCAGGAATACGGCGCCGCGCCCGCGGAAACTCAGTCAGACGGCGCCGCCTCCGGGAAAACCGGCGGTACGGGCGATGCCGCGCGGAAAGTTGACCGCCGGGTGGAGAAGTTCATTCAGCGCAAGGGGGGGGAATACGGCCTGTCCGCGGATTCCAAAGGCAATCTCAGCCGCGTGGTGAAGTCTCCGGACGGGACAAGCCGGAAAACAGCCATTGACAGGCAGTCTTCCGAGAGGATTGAGAAGCTTATATCCGGCCTGGCGCCCGGTCATGAGGACGAGGATATGGCGCAGGCGCTCAAATCATTCATGTCCGCGTACTATTCCGGGAAGTCCGGCGACAAACAGTTGTGCAAGCAGGGCAGGGAGTTCTTCAAATGCAATGGCGGCAAAGCCTCTCTGACTTCCGCCGGCAAGCATGCGGTCATGGACATAATGTGCGCCGAATTCGGCAAAAGCTTTTTCAAGGACCATTACTCCGCTTCCGGCGGCGGGCAGGATGCCGGAGCAGGAGAGGCGGACGAGCCGGATTCCGACTCCAGCGGCGGGGGGGGCGGGCCGGACAAATCCCGGCACGGCAAGGCTGCGGCGATGTCCTCGTCTTTATCTGCCGCGGCTGCGCCGCAGGCCGCCGCGATGCTTTTTGACGGAGGGGCTCAGGCCCGGCGCGCGGGCACGGGTTTGATGCATTTTACCTCTCAGGCGGGCGCTGCCGGTATTGCCGGCGCGCGCGCTTCTTACGGGCGTCATCCTGCCATGACCGCGCCGGCGGGTTCGCTGCGTTCAGGGGCAAAACCGCCGCTTTCGCAGCGTAAGGGAGATTTTACACAGGCTTTAAGCGGAACGGCGGCCTCCCTGATTTCCCAAAGCGGTATAGACCCCCGCATAGCGTCGCTTCGGGGCGCGGTTCTCTCGCGCGCGGGCGGCGTGCCTATCATAGAGTTGCCGGCGCGCCAGGCTCCTGCCGCGGCCCGCGTTTCAGAATCCGGCTTTGCGAAAATAGCGCGCGCGGCGGCCGGGGCGGTATTCCGCTCTCCGATGACGCCGGCGCTCTACAAGGCTGCGGATTTCGCGCGCATTGCCTCGCACGGAGAGACGCGCCTGCCCGAGCCCACCAGCAAAACCAAATCAGACATCACTCCCTACCGGACGCCGGAGCAGATACTGAATACCAGCGCGCTGCGGAAATACGGCGACGGCGGCGATCGGGTGACAATCGGTTTCATAGACAGCGGCCTGGACCAGAGCCACCCGGACTTTGCGAAAAACCGCGTGCTGGATTATTTTGACTTCACCGGCGAGGGCAAAAAGGACCATACCGGGCACGGCACGGCCATGGCGGGCGCGGCGGCGGGAAGCGGGGCGGCCTCCGGCGGGAAATACGCGGGCATAGCGCCCAATGCCAAATTCGCGATATTCAAGGTGGTGGATTCCAACGGCTCTTCATCGGAGGAAAGGATTCTTAACGCCCTCAAGAAAGTGCATGACATGCCCGCGGAAACGCGCCCGAAGGTGCTTAACATAAGCATGCAGGGGCCGCACAACCCTTCCTCCCCCATATCCGTCATGGTGGACCGGCTGGTGGCCGAAGACAATGTGGTTGTGGTGGCGGCGGCGGGCAATAACGAACTGTCGCAGGATATGCATGTCCGCCAGCGGCCGATAGGCTGGCCCGGAGATTCGCGGCTTGCGCTGTCGGTAACCGGCATAGGGCCGGACGGCGGCATTTCGCCCTATGCCCGGCGCGGGTCTATAAGCGGAGCCGGCGCCGCATTCAACAAACCCGATGTAACCACGGTGTACGGCGGCATCAGAAGACCGGGCGCTCCGGTCAATTTCACACAGCGCGATGTGGAACGGGCCGCGCGCGGCGAGCTTGCCATGCAGCAGAATCCGGGCGAGGGATTGTATTTCAACGGCGTGCTGTTGCCCAGAAGCGCGGATTCGGATGCGACTATCAGGGAAGCGTTGTCCAACTCCACTTTGCCCGATGGGCAACGCGCCAGACTTGAAAAAGCGCTGCGCCGCCAGCAGGCGGACAATTTGCTGGGCAACGACAAATACGCCTTTGATTCCGGCACCTCGCCCTCCGCGGCGGAGATGTCGGGCATCATGGCGCTGGCCGTGAACCGGCTGGTCAAGGGCAATATCCCCTACACCGCCGAGCAGGTCAACGCCCTCGCCAAGGAGAGCGCGGTCCCGCTGCGCGGCCAGCCGGCTGACGTCCAGGGGCAAGGGCTGGCAAACGGCGACAGGATGAAGGCCCGCATGGAAGCCAGAATAAAAGCGGGCGTGCCGGTGGGCAACGTGGCCTATGACATATCGTGCCAGCTTACCCCGGACCAGCGGCGCGTCGTGGCGTCAAGCCGGAATTTCAAGATGACGTCTCTTGGCGTGCTGGACAAACGCACCGGACATCTAATCAGCACTTACGACGATTACAAGCTGCTTGCCGCAGAGGTAGGCGCGGATAAATGACGCCGGAAAGCCCCCGCAAGGAGTCCGATATCTCTCCAATTTTTTGCCGGAATTCCGCGGCCTGGGACCTTTGGACCTGTTGCGCGCGCGGGCGCATTGATATTATTTCCATAGCGCGGAAGTTAATGCGCAAAAAACGTCAGAAGGATATGCCATGACCGACAGTTACCGACAATGTTTCAGAAAAATGGCGACGCTCCTGTTGTTCGCGTTTCTGGCTTTTCCGGTTCATGCCCGGCAAACCGGAGCGGCGCGGCAGCTTCAGACGATGGGGGGGGATTCTCCCGCGGTCCCTTTCGCGCGTGCCGCGGATTCGCGGTCGGCGTCAGACGGCGCGCTTTCCAGCAAGGGACGCCGGTTGATGGACAAGACGTGGATTTATATGGTTGACGGCGATACCATTTCCTACGGTCCCAGGGGCAGCGGCAAAGCGGGTATTAAGCGCCGGCAGTTGCGCATTGCCGGTATTGACACCCCTGAGGTTCATCACTACGGCGCGGGTAAATTCGAGGACCAGGAGTATGGCCCGGAGGCCACCAAGGCCGGGCGCGCCATAATTAAGGCAGCCGGGAAAGTGGAATATATTGACCTTGGCCTTGACAAGTACGGGCGCACGCTGGTCTATCTTTTCGTGGACGATAAATCTTATGAAGTTGAAATGATCAAGGAGGGACTGGCGTGGGAGTATATCTCCACGTATGGCGATTCCGGCTATCCCGAAATAGGCAAAGCCATTCGGACAGCCGCCGCCAAGTATCCCCGCAAGCCTTTTGAGTTCCCGCATGACTGGCGCGGCAGGATGTGGTCGCCTGAAAGAGAAGCGGCTCAGTTGCAGACCGACCTGTCCAGGCGCCGCATCAGGATGAATAAATCCAGGATAGTTTACGACGACGGAGACACTATAACCTATAACGGCAAAACCTTCCGCTTTGCAACCATAGATACCCCGGAAATCATGCATCCCGAGGACGGCATTATGCAAGACCAGCCATATGGCCGCAAGGCTGCCGCGTTCACCGAGAATGCTTTCAGGAACGCCCGGACGCTGGAGTATATTCCCGGATGCAGGGACAAATACGGCAGAACGCTGGCCCTGTTTTTCGTGGATGGGCAACTGTTTTCCGAGATGATAATCAAGGCCGGGCTGGCGTATGAAAATGTGTCTATTTTCGGTCCCGGGGACACTCCCGGTTTTGCCAGGATGGCGCTGTCCGCTTTCAGAAGCCTGCCCCATCCTCCCCCGTTCGAGAATCCGATGGAATGGAGGAGTAAGAATCAGATCAAACCCAAAGAGTGAGCCTTTCACGGGCCTGGCGCGCGCGGGCGCGCGGATAGATTTTCGCAACGCGGAAGTTGCGCGCAAAACCGACTGGAGGATACGACATGACCGATACCAACCGACAGTGTTTCAGGAAGACGACGCTAGCCTTGTTATTGGCGCTTCTGGCCTTTCCGGTGCATGCCCAGCAAACCGGCGCGGCGCGGCAGCTTCAGACGATGGGGGGGGATTCGCCCGCGGTGCCTCATGCGCGCGCAGCGGATTCGGCGGCAGCCTCCGGCGGCGGGCGCGATTTCCTTTTCACCGAGCCGGACGCCGGCAGGGAGCCGGTATTAAATCTTATCAACAGCGCGGTGAGTTCGGTGCATGTTGTGATATACGAGATAGACGACAGCCAGATAATAGACGCCCTGATAGCGGCTCATGACCGCGGCGCGGATGTGAAAATGCTCTATAACCAGGATTCGTTTGAGCATTACGGCAAGGACCCCAACGGCAAGGCGGTCAAGAAGCTGGCCGAGGCGGGCGTTTCCGTGAAAAAGGCCGGCAAGGCATTCTCTCCCCAGGAAGAGTTCGCGCTTACCCACCAGAAAAGCATAACGGTGGATGGGGCGCGTTCCATGATCATGACTTTCAATTTCCAGCCCGGGTATTTCACCGGAACCCGCGATTTTGGCTATGTTACCGGAGAGTCGGGAAAGGTGGCCGAGATAGAGAAGGTGTTCATGTCCGACTGGGATTACACCTCCGTTGCGCCTTCGTCGGAAAATCTGGTGTGGAGCCCTGTCAACGCGCGCGAAAAACTATTGTCTCTTATAAATGGCGCGCGCAAAACGCTGGATCTGGAGCAGCAGCAGGTTCAGGAGGATGAGTGCAATAAAGCGCTTATAGCCGCCGCCAAACGCGGCGTCAAGGTGCGTATCATAACCGCTTTCCTGAGGGATTACAACGACCCGAAAAAGGACAAGAATGCCGCCGCGCGCAAGAAGCTCCGGGCCGCGGGCGTTGAGGCGAAAGTGAGTCTCAATCCCTACATGCATGCCAAGATGATACTGGCCGACTACAAACAGCCGGAGCAGAAGGCGTATATAGGTTCGGTGAATTTCTCGGGACATTCGCTGGACAAGAACCGCGAGTTGGGAGTGCTGTTCTCGGACAGCCAGTCGCTTGATACCGTCCACAATGCGTTTGAGAAGGATTGGATCGCGCAGGAGTAGGGTTCCGCCTGTTTTGGCAATTGCCGCCGGCGCATGCGCCGGCGGCGCTGTTCCCCGCGCAAAAATACGGGTCCCGGTTTCTTTCCTCCTGAAATTGCCGGCTTCGCGATGAGTGGAGACTGTATGAGAAGCCTATGGATCGTTGCGGCGCTGGGCGCATTCGCTGGACCGGCTTGCGCGGGGGATAATAACACTGCAATGAAAGAAAAACAACAAACTGCGGCATTCTGCGCATTCTCGGACGAGGAATTAAAACGCAAACTCACGCCGGAGCAGTACCGCGTGGTGCGGGAAAACGGCACCGAAAAGCCGTTTGAAAACGAATACTGGAACAACAAGCGCGCCGGCCTGTATGTGGACGTGGTATCGGGCGAGCCGCTGTTCAGTTCCTCCGACAAATTCGATTCCAAAACCGGCTGGCCCAGCTTCTCCCGGCCCATCGCGCCGGAAACTGTAACGAGCAAAACGGACAACTCCGCCGGCATGGAGCGCACCGAGGCGCGCAGCGCCCGGGCGGACATGCACCTTGGCCATGTTTTCAGCGACGGTCCCGGACCCGGAGGGCTGCGCTACTGCATCAACTCGGCTGCGCTGCGTTTTGTCCCGGCGGAAAAGCTGGCCGCCGCCGGGCTGGGGCGGTACCTCTACCTGTTCCCGGCAAAAGCGAAAGAACTGGGCTATCAGGAGGCCACCTTCGCCGGCGGCTGTTTCTGGGGAATGCAGGCTTATTTCAAAAAAGTGAAAGGCGTGCTTAGCGTCCGCGCCGGCTACACCGGCGGACATGCCGCAAACCCGGATTACAAGCAGGTATGCGCCGGCTCCACCGGGCACGCCGAGGCCGTGGATATAATCTTTGATCCGAAGATAGTTTCCTACAAACGGCTGCTGGAGCATTTCTGGGAACTGCACAATCCGACCAGCCTGAATAAACAGGGCGGGGATTCCGGCTCCCAGTACCGCGCCGCCGTATTCTACCACGACGCGGAGCAGAAAACGCTGGCGGACCAGTCCAAGCTCGCGCTGGAAAAATCCGGCAAATACGGCAAGCCGATTGTAACGGAAATCTCAAAAGCGGGCGGGTTTTACCAGGCCGAGGAATACCATCAGGACTATCTGGACAAGCATCCGGGCGGCTACTGCCACATCAATCTGGACAACGCGGACAAGTGATTATCGCTTTTTTGCGGGTTGTGTTTCAGACCCTATGGAGAACAATTGGGTTTTTGGCATAATCCCTTTCAAACAATTCGTTATCCCATAGCGCGATGCTTTCTGTAAGCATTATGCTTTTCCGTAGGAGATATCTATGGTGTCTTCCAACTCAAGGATTTTTGTCAGCAGTTCTGACCTCGATTATTCGTTCCCAGGCGGGGAGGTGCTGTTTAACAATCTAAATTTTTCAATAGAGCGCGGCATTGCCGGTATCGTGGGGCCAAACGGTTCCGGGAAAAGCACTCTTTTAAAGCTCATAAGCGGTACGCTAGAGCCTTCCTGTGGCGAAATCAAAGCTAGCGGTAAAGTGTCTATACTTGGACAGGATGCCTTTGCCAATGAGGATTTGACTGTTGAGAAAATGCTGGGGGTTTCAGAAAAGCTTGATGCTTTAAGACAGGTAGCTGGAGGCGAAGTTTCATCTGAGCTTTTTGAAATTATAAACGGGGACTGGGATATCCAGGAAACTGTTTCTAAAGCATTGGAGCGCATGGGGATAGCTCATATCCCGCTTGGCCGTAAATTCGGCACATTAAGCGGCGGCGAAGCGATAAAAGTCCGCATCGCGGGCTTGCTTGTTTCAAAGCCGGATATATTGCTATTGGACGAACCCACAAATAATCTGGACACGGAAGGGCGACATATTCTGACCGGTTTTTTGCAATCGTGGGATAAGTGCGCGGTGGTGGTTAGCCATGACAGGGAATTGCTCTCTATCGCAGACAAAATATTTGAACTGTCCAATCGCGGGCTTGCAGCCTATGGCGGCAACTATGAGTTTTACGTTGCCGCAAGGCAGGAAGAGGATAATGCGCTTGAACGAAGGATAACTTCCGCCCGCGAGGAAGTAAAACGCGAGAAGCGCGAAATGCGCGAAAGCCTTGAGCGGCAGTCTCACCGCATGGCTGGCGGCAAAAAGCGGGCCAAGAAAAGCGGTATGCCTAAAGTATTGATTGACGCGCGCAAAAGACGAGCGCAGGAAACCTTGGGGAAAGCCAATATTTTACATGCGGCCATAGCCGCTGCAGCCGGGCAAAAACTCCAATCAGCCCGTTCATTGATAAGAGAACGCAATACCATCAATGTGGATATGCCGCAAACAGAAGTTCCTAATGGGAAATCACTTGTAGAAGCAAAAGAACTTAACTTCCGATATCCGCAAGGCAGCGCGTTCCTGTTCAACGAGCCGTTGAGCTTCTCCATTGCCGGTCCGGAGCGGTTGTCCATAACAGGTCCCAACGGCTCCGGCAAGAGCACGTTGCTCAAGCTGATTTTGGCTTCGCGCAAGCCCGCTGATATACACGGAGAAATCTCCGGCGCGTTGTCGGTAAAAACCGCGAAAATCGCTTATCTGGACCAGAAACTGAATTTATTGCGCAATGACTTGACATTGCTGGAAAACATAACGTTGTTTGCCCCAGACATGCGGGAATCGGACAAACGGTTAAGACTGGCACGATTTCTATTCCGTGAGCAAGAAGCAGGCCGAAAAGCGGAAACATTCAGCGGTGGCGAGAAAATAAGAGCCGCGCTGGCCTGCGTCCTCTCGGCGGCGGAGCCTCCGCATATACTCATGCTGGATGAACCGACGAATAATTTGGACATTGACAGCATTGAAAGGTTGGAAAGCGCGCTGGCGAATTACAAGGGCGCGTTAATTGTTGTATCACACGACGAAAAATTCCTTGAAAACCTTGGCGTAATGCGGCGGATTCCCGTTCTGGCAACAAAAAAACAGGACTTCAGCTAATGCTCGCCGTTGGGATAAATCATGCTGTCCCCGGAATTACAGAACCCTATGCTTTATTCTCCGGCTCAAGCGGCATCACAAAATAGGCCAGCAGATACGACAAACCGAACGGCGCAAAGCCTGTGCAGACAAGCAGCACCAGAAAAATCAGCCGGAACAACGTTGCGTCTTTACCGAAATACTCCGCCAGCCCTCCGCAAATGCCAAGCACCGTGCGGTTTGTTCTTGACCTGTAGAGTTTTTTCTCTTCCATAAATCCTCCTTAAGTTCGCCGTTATTATGAATACGGCGTTCCTGGCGCAACGGTTGCATTATAATCCGTGTCCGGGATGGAGGAGCCCCTGCGGTAAAAATCTCCCGGGCATGGATTCGAACCATGAATAACGCCTTCAAAGGGCGCTGTGTTACCGTTACACCACCCGGGAACAGCGACGGCCCCGCGCTGGCGCGGAGCCATCGTCAACCGATATTCTAGATTTTCGCCGCTATAGATTGCAACGCCGGTCCGATGCCGGAGCATCGGCGTCCCGGTCGGCTTCCTGCGGCTGGGGAGGGCCTTTTTTCAACTCCTGCTCGTAGGCCTTGAGGATATTTTCTTCCAGATACTGGCGGAATTCCTGAGTGATGGGATGAACCATGTCCTTGTGCGTTCCGTCCGGCAGCTTGCGCGAGGGCATGCACAAAAAAACCCCTTTTACCCCCTGCACTACTTTCATATTCCGCACAACGAAACAATTGTCAAACGTAACGCTGGCGAAAGCCTTCAGCCGCTCCTCATTCATCATGTGGATGCGGATTTCGCTTATCTGCATATTCCCCCCGTAGGAACTTGACAGCGTAGGCGGCGGCGCGTCCCCCCGCGACAGCCGCCGCAATGCGCTTTGATTGCGCGGCAGTATCGCTTATCGCGAACACGCAGGACCCCGAACCTGACATCAGCACCGCTTTCGCTCCGTGTGCAGCCAGCTCCGCGCGAATGTCGCGGACCGCTTTGTAACGCGGCAAAACCGGCTGTTCCAGCCTGTTGAAAAGCAAAGAAATCCAGTTATCAGAAGCCGCCCCCCCTTCCAACATCCTCTTAAGTTTATAAAGCGAAAGAAGCCTTGTCAAGACTTCCGTACGCGGGGCGGGGCGCAGCGCGCGGTATGCATCCGCAGTGGAAACCGGCACTCCGGGATACACAACCGTTAGATAAGGAAGCCGCCCGCGCGCGGGC
Source organism: Elusimicrobiales bacterium (assembly GCA_041651175.1). Taxonomy (NCBI): domain Bacteria; kingdom Pseudomonadati; phylum Elusimicrobiota; class Elusimicrobia; order Elusimicrobiales; species Elusimicrobiales bacterium. The sequence continues at coordinate 51,670 of JBAZJT010000013.1, forward strand.
AGGGGTTTAAGCCTGTCGCCAATCCCCGTGCCGACGAGGAAAGCCTCCTCCCGCAGAAACACCGGCACATCCGCGCCCAGGCCGCGCGCAATGGCGGACAGACGCCTGTTCTCCCACGGGCGGGTGGTTATGCCAAACAGCCGGCACATGCCCTTTATCACCGCCGCCGCGTCCGAGGAGCCGCCCCCCAGCCCCGCGCCGATCGGGATATTCTTTTCCAACGTGATGGTTGTACAGCCGTTTATTCCGAACTCTTCGCGGACGGCTTTTTCCGCGCGCAATGCCAGGTTGTCCGCCCCTGCGGAAAGCGGGCAGGGGGTGCGGTTTATAAGCCGGAAACCCGGTTTGCCGGATTTGGCGATGGTTATTTTATCCGCCAGCGAGATTTTAGCGAACAAAGTGGCGATGTTGTGATAGCCGTCCGGCCTTTTGCCGGTGATTTCCAGAAACAGGTTTATTTTGGCCGGAGCGGCCAGTGTGATTTTACGCATTCATATATTCTAAAACACGCGGCGGCGTTTTGCAAAACTCCGTCAAATGTTTTAGAGTTGTCTTTAATGAAAATATTCATCTATGCAGTCCTGGCGATGTGTTTGGGCGTCGCCATCGGGTTTTATGCCGGCAAACGCACCCGCCCCCCCGCGCCGGAGGCGGTAACCCCGCCGGACGAGCTGTCGCTTACCGTTTCCAGTTCGGCCTCGGCGACGCAGTACCGCACGCTGTCGGAGATATACGCGCAGATAATGCAGGGCAGCCACAACGAGGCGGTGGAAGTGGTGGTCCAACGCCCCGCCGAAAAGGGCAACCCGCACGCGCAGTATCTGATGGGCGATTTGTATTACAACGGCTACGGCACGCAGAAGGATTTCTCCGTCGCCGCCAAATGGTTTGAAAAAGCCGCCAAAAGCGGCTATGCCAAGGCGCAAACGTTTTTCGGCATGATGAACGAGCGCGGCGACGGCATGCCCGTAAACGAGGGCACCGCGCTCAACTGGTACAAGCAGGCCGCCGGCAAGGGCGAGCCGCTGGCGCAGAACATCATCGCCGTCAAAAAGGAAACCGGCCAGCTCGGTGAGAAAAATTCCTCCGAAGCCGTGGAGCTTATGCAGAAAGGCTCCGAGCAGGGCGACGTGCGCAGCCAGGTGAACCTGGGCATAATGTACGAGCGCGGCAACGGCGTCAAGCGCAATTACAAAGAGGCGGTGAAGTGGTACACCAAGGCCGCCAAGCAGGAAGATTCCACCGCGCAGCTTTATCTAGGGCTTATGTACGAGCAGGGCCGCGGCGTGCGCAAAAACGTGGCCACCGCCGCCAAATGGTACCGCAAAGCCGCCGAACAGAACGACCCGCAGGCGCAGAACAACCTCGGCGCGCTGTATGAAAGCGGCAGGGGCGTGCGGCAGAGCTTTATAGAGGCTTTCAAATGGTATCTCAAAGCCGCCGAGCATGGCGACCCCAAAGGCCAGACCAACATAGGCGTTCTTTACGAGAACGGAACCGGCGTGGCCCAGGACAAGGACGAGGCGCTCAAGTGGTACAAAAAAGCCGCCGATTCCGGCTATGGCCGCGCGGAGGTTTATCTCGGCATTCACGAGGAGACGCGCAACCTGAAGGAAGCCATGTCCTGGTACGAAAAAGCCTCCGCCCACGGCAACGCTCAGGCGATGAACAATCTGGCCGCCATATATCTGGAAGGCCGGGGCGGCGTTCCGCGCAATTTCAACAAGGCGCGTGCGCTGCTTGAGCGCGCCGCCCGCAAAGGCTTTGCCAAGGCGCAGGCTAATCTGGGACAGATGTACGAGAAAGGCGCGGGAATGCCCAAAAACCAGAAAAAAGCCGCTTTCTGGTACGAAAAAGCCGCCGAGCAGGGCAATGCGCGCTGCGCCATCCGCCTTGCGGACATGCACATGGAAGGCAAAGGCCTGCCCAAGGATTACATGAAAGCCTACGAAATACTCTATCCGATAGCGGAAAACTCCGGTCCCAATTCCCAGGAGGCCGCGCAGATAATAGACCTGCTGCAATCCAAATTGAACCCCAAGCAAATGGCCGAGGCCGGCAAGCGGTTCAAGCCGCTCCAGATAAGCAGGGCGGCAGAGCCGCCTACCCCCGCGCAGATGGCGGAGGAGCCGCCGGAAAAAGATTCCAAGCCGGATAACGCCGCTTCCATGAATGTGCGGCAGGATTCCAATAATCAGCAGGACGCCGGAGAGGACGAGGAAGACGGAGAAGACGAGGAATGAAATCATACGCCGGGCAAATAGCCCTGGAACTGAACAAGCCGCAGCATCATGTCGCCGCCGCGCTGGAACTGCTTGAGGGCGGGGCCACGGTGCCCTTCATATCGCGCTACCGCAAGGAAGTAACGGGAAACCTGGACGAGGTCGCCGTCGCTGCCGTGCGGGACCGCAGCCAGCAGCTTAAAGCGCTGGACGAACGGCGTGAGGCCGTAATCAAATCGCTTTCCGAAAGAAACCTTCTCACCGACGAGCTGAAAAAATCGGTGCTGGAGGCGCAGACTCTCTGCGCGCTGGAGGATATTTACCTGCCCTACCGGCCAAAGCGGCGCACGCGCGGCTCAATCGCGCGCGAAAAAGGGCTGGAGCCGCTGGCTGCGGCGCTTATGACGCAGCAGGACGGCGCCCCGGCGGCCATGGCCAAATCCTATCTCAGCGCGGAAAAGGCGGTGAACACGGCGGAGGAGGCTCTGTCCGGCGCGCGTGACATCATCGCCGAAAACATCAGCGAGGACGCCGCCGCGCGCAGCCGGCTGCGCGAGCTGTTCCTGAAAAAATCCGTTTTCACCTCAAAAGTCCTCAAAGGCAAGGAAGAGGCCGGCGCGAAATTCAAGGATTATTTTGAATGGAGCGAGCCGGTCCATTCCGCCCCGTCGCACCGCATTCTTGCCATGCGCCGGGGGGAAAGCGAGGGATTTCTTATTTTCCGCGCGCAGGCCCCGCGCGAGGAGGCCCTGGATATATTGGAGGGCATGTTCCTCAAAAACGCGACCCCCTGCGCCGCGCAGGTCAGGACCGCGCTGGCCGACGGCTACGACAGGCTGCTTTCAGTATCCATGGAAACCGAAGTCCGCCTGGAAACCAAAAAGCGCGCCGACAGGCAGGCCATAGCCGTTTTCGCGCGCAATCTGCGCGAAATACTGATGGCCCCGCCGCTGGGCAGAAAAACCGTTCTGGCGCTGGACCCCGGCTACCGCACCGGCTGCAAGCTGGTCTGCCTGGACAGGCAGGGCGGGCTTTTGTGCAACGACACGATTTTTCCGCACCACTCCGAGGGGCGCGTCGCCGAGGCCGCCGCCAAAGTGCGCGAGCTTTGCCGCCGCCACAATGTGGAGGCCATAGCGGTCGGCAACGGCACCGCCGGCAGGGAGACGGAGGATTTCGTCCGTTCGCTGAATCTGGATATTCCGGTGGTGATGGTAAACGAAAGCGGCGCGTCGGTCTATTCCGCCTCCGAGACGGCGCGCGCGGAATTTCCGGCCCATGACGTGACCGTGCGCGGCTCCGTCTCCATAGGGCGGCGGCTGATGGACCCGCTGGCCGAGCTTGTCAAAATAGAACCCAAATCCATAGGCGTGGGCCAGTACCAGCACGACGTGGACCAGGCCGAGCTTAAGCAGAGCCTGGACGACACCGTGGTTTCCTGCGTAAACAACGTGGGCGTGGAGGCCAACACCGCCAGCAGGGAGCTGCTCTCCTACGTTTCCGGGCTGGGGCCGGCGCTGGCAAAAAGCGTCGTGGACTACCGCGCGCAGAACGGCGCGTTCAAAACCCGGCAGGAGCTTAAAAAAGTCCCGCGCCTGGGACCGAAGGCTTTTGAACAATGCGCCGGATTTCTGCGCATACGCGGCGGCGGAAATCCGCTGGATTCCAGCGCGGTGCACCCGGAACGTTACCCCGTGGTGGAGCGCATGGCCGCAGACCTTGGCTGTTCTGTATCGGATTTGATTGGCGACGCCGCCCGCCGCGCCGCAGTGGACATTGCGAAATACGTCTCCGCCGAGGCCGGCCTGCCTACGTTGAAAGACATCATGGCAGAGCTTGCCAAACCGGGCCGCGACCCGCGCGAGAAGTTTGAAATTTTCCGCTTCGCGGACATTTCAAAAATAGAGGACGTAAAGCCCGGCGCGAAGCTGCCGGGCATTGTCACCAATGTGGCCGCCTTCGGCGCTTTTGTGGACATAGGCGTGCATCAGGACGGGCTGGCGCATATAAGCGAGCTGTCGGACAATTTCGTAAAAGACGCCAACGCCGTGGTCAAGGCGGGCCAGAAGGTTACGGTAACAGTGCTGGATGTGGATTTGCCGAGACGGAGAATCTCCCTGTCCATGAAAACCAATCCGACAATCGGCGCGCGCGCCAGCCGCCCGGCGCAGGAAAACCCGCAGGAGCGGCGCCAGCCCGCGCAGCCGCGCACCCAGGCGGAACGCCCCTCCGGCACCGCCATGAGCGACGCCTTCGCCAAGCTGCTTGGCAGGAACTGAGCCTGAAATCGCAGTTGGACAGCGGAATTCGGCGGCGGAGAGCGTGACATTCCTGTGCAGAACTTTCCTCACATGCCGGACGGGTATGCCCGTCAAATTCCGCGTCGGACTGTCCGCGTCAGCCGCCGCCGGACAGAAAAGAAAACCCCGCGCCGTTTGGCGGCGCGGGGCGTTTGTTTTGCTACAGCTATTTAGCGGGAGCTGACGGCGCCGCGGGAGCCGCCGGCGCGGACTGAGCGGGCGGCTGCTGGAAGCGGTATTTGTTCACCACGGAGCCGGAACCCAGTCGCGTGGAGTAAAACGTCAGCAGCACTGACGTAACCGCTATCGTTACCGCGCAGCCCATGGTGAACTTCTTTATAAAGTCCATCCCGGACGAGGCGGCGAATATGGCGTCGGCGTTGCCGCCGCCGAATATCCCCGCGGCGGAGCCTTTTCCGCTCTGCAGCAGCACCGCCACTATCAGCAGAGAACACGCTATGAAATGCACCGTCAGTATCAGAGCGTTCATCAGTTCCTCCTTGACAGCGCGGCAAGCCCGGGGAGTTCCTTGCCTTCCAGAAACTCCATGCTGGCTCCGCCGCCTGTGGAACAGTGGGTGAAGGCGGTGGTCTTCATGCCCGTCTTTTTGAGCACGGACAGGCTGTCGCCGCCGCCGATTATGGTGGTGGCGCCGTTTTTTGTGGCCTCCGCCATCGCCTTGGCGACCGCCGCGCTGCCGTTGGCGAAGGTGGGAATTTCAAATACGCCCATCGGGCCGTTCCAGAATATGGTCTTGGCCTTGCGTATATGCTCGCAGAACAGGGTTACGGTGCGCGGGCCGATATCAAGCCCCATCCAGCCTTCCGGTATGGACATGGCCTGGGTAACCTGCGCCGTAACATTGCCCTGCGGCTCCTGCGCTATCACATGGTCCGCCGGCAGCAGGCATTCCACATGGCGGCTGTAGGCCTTGGCTATGATGTCTTTGGCTTCGCCGACGCGGTCCGGCTCCACAAGCGAGCGGCCGGTGGAGACATTTTGCGCCTGCAGGAAGGTGTAGGCCATGCCGCCGCCTATCATCAGCATGTCCACGACGTTGAGCAGGTTGTTTAGCACGAGTATTTTGTCGGACACTTTTGCGCCGCCGATAATGGCCAGAAAAGGCCGCTGCGGATTTCTTATCGCGCGGTCAAGGTATTCCAACTCCTTTTCCACCAGAAACCCTATGCAGCCGGGCAGGAATTTGGCTATCGCCGAGGTGGAGGCATGCGCCCGGTGGACGGTGCCGAAGGCGTCCTGCACGAAAAACTCGCCGTAAGAGGCAAGCTCTTTGGCGAAAGCCTCGTCGTTTTTCTCCTCCTGCGGATGGAAGCGGAGGTTTTCCAGCAGCGCGATTTCGCCTTTTTGCGCGGCGTTGACGGCGGCTTGGGCTTCCGCGCCCACGCAGTCCTTGCCGAAATGGACTTTCGCGCCCATCAGCTTTTCCACCACCGGCGCCACGGGGGCAAGGCTGAACTCCGGCGCGGCTTTGCCCTTGGGCCTGCCCAGGTGGGCAAGCAGGGTTACGCGGCAGCCGTTTTCCAGCAGGTATTTCACCGTCGGCACGGTGGCGGTGATGCGCTTGTCGCTTTCCACCTTGCCGTCTTTTATCGGCACATTGTAGTCAACGCGGACGACTACGTTTTTGCCTTTTATGTCGGCGTCTTTAAGCTTGGCTATTTTAAGTGTGCTGGTCATAGTTTCCCTTATTTGCAGAGGACCTCCTGCTTGAGGACAGCGGTCACAAGATCCTTCAGCGTCGGAGTGGTGCGCTCCTTTAGCGAATACAGTATCCGCGCCGAGGGTTTCTTGATATCCAGCAGCCGGGCAAGGTCTATCGGCGTGCCGACAAGCACCAGGTCGCACGGCACGGCGGCGATTGTCTCTTTAAGCTCGCGCATCTGATCCTTGCCGTAGCCCATCGCGGGCAGGATGTGCTGAAGATGTGTGTACTTTTCGTAGACGGCTTTTATGGAGCCGATGGCGTAGGGGCGCGGGTCCACAATCTCCTTGGCGTGGTAGTTGCGCGCCGCAATATAGGCAGCGCCGTAGCCCATCTCGCCATGTGTAAGGGTGGGGCCGTCCTCCACCACCAGGACGCGCTTGCCCTTGACCTGCACATTTTCGTCGGAAAGCGTTACGGGGGATTCGGCCTCCACGATTTTGCAGCGCGGGTTAAGCCTGCGCACATTGGCCTTTACTTTTTCCACGGCATCCGGCTCGGCGGTGTCAACCTTGTTGAGAATGACCACGTCGGCCATCAGGATATTGGTCATGCCGGGGTGGTAAAGTTCCTCGTGGCCGGGGCGCAGCGGATCTGCCACAACGATATGCAGGCTGGGCTTGTAGAAGGGAATGTCGTTGTTGCCGCCGTCCCACAAAATAACATCAGCCTCTTTTTCGGCCTGTTTGAGAATTTCGCCGTAATCAACGCCGGCGTAGACTATGTGGCCTTCGCGTATATGCGGCTCGTACTCCTCCATCTCTTCAATGGTGCAGCCGTGCTTTTCCATGTCCTCTATGGAGGCGAAACGCTGGCATATCTGCTTTTCCAGGTCGCCGTAAGGCATGGGGTGGCGGATGACCACAACCTTCTTGCCCATCGCTTTAAGCGCGCCGGCGATGTATCGGGAAGTCTGGCTTTTGCCGCAGCCGGTGCGCACCGCGCAGACCGCGATGACGGGTTTGGCGGATTTTATCATCGTCTGCTCGGCGCCCAGAAGGCGGAAATTCGCGTTACAGGAAACTACCAGCGAGGCTTTGCGCATGACATCCGCGAAGTTTACGTCGCTGTAGGCGAAGTCCACGTCCTTTACATCGTGCTTGGCGATAAGTCCGCGCAGTTCCTCCTCGCGGTAAATCGGTATTCCCTCGGGATAGAGGCTGCCCGCCAGTTTCGCGGGATATTTCCTGCCGGCGATATTGGGAATCTGGAAAGCGGTGAAGGCCACCACCTCGTATTCCGGGTTTTCGCGGTAATAAACGTTGAAGTTGTGGAAATCACGTCCGGCTGCGCCCATGATAATTACTTTCTTGCGTGCTGTTTTTTGCATAACTCCGCTCCTTTAGTGTCTGCGCGCATCCGCGGCAACCGCCGCTTTCGGCATGCCGCCGCGCGTCGCGGGGATTGATCCCCGTTCCGCCTTGCGGCAGGCCGAAATCTGCGGTTTCACGGCGAGATGGCATTGCATGACAGGCTGTGTTCCGAAACGGCGCGCGGGCGCGTTACGCGCCCGCGCGCCGCTGCGGTTAGAATCCTTTCGCGGCGATGAAGGCGGCAATGTCTATGACGCGGCAGGAATACCCCCACTCGTTGTCATACCATGCAAACACCTTGGCCAGCTTTCCGCCGATGACGTCGGTAAGCGTGGAGTCGAATATGCTGCTGTGCGCCTCGCCGTTGAAATCCTTGGAGACAAGCGGCGCCTCGTTGTAGAGGAAGTACTTGCCCATCGGGCCTTCGGCGGCCTTTTTCATCGCGGCGTTGATTTCCTCTTTGGTGGCCGCCTTGGAAAGGTTGACCGCCAGGTCCACCAGCGATACGTTGGGTGTGGGCACGCGAATGGCTATGCCGTTGAGCTTGCCCTTAAGCGCGGGGATGACAAGGCCTATCGCCTTGGCGGCGCCGGTGGAGGTGGGTATCATGGACAGCGCGGCGGCGCGGGCGCGGCGCAGATCCTTGTGCGGGAAATCCAGCACCGGCTGGTCGTTGGTATAGGAATGTATGGTGGTCATCACGCCGGCTTCTATGCCGAAAGTCTCGTGCAGAACTTTGGCGACGGGGGCCAGACAGTTCGTCGTGCAGGAAGCGTTGGAGATGATGTCGTGCTTTTTGGGGTCGTAGGCGCTCTCGTTGATGCCCATGCAGATGGTAACGGCGCCCTCGCCCTTTGCCGGGGCGGTGATGATGACTTTTTTCGCGCCCGCGGCGATATGCGCCTTCGCCTTTTCCGGGTCGGTGAATTTGCCGGTGGATTCCACCACGACCTGCGCGCCCATGTCCTTCCAGGGCAGCGCGGCGGGGTCTTTGCTGGTGAGGACTTTTATGGTTTTACCGTCTATGACAAGGGCGTTTTCGGTTGCTTTGACCTCGCCGTTATAGACGCCGAATGTGGAATCATATTTGAACAAATGCGCCAGTGTTTTGGGGTCCGTCAGATCGTTAATGGCGACGAACTCTATATCCTTGTTATTCATGCCGGCCCGCATCACGAGCCTGCCTATGCGCCCGAAACCGTTTACAGCTACTTTGACAGCCATATTGCCTCCTCGGATAAGTTATGCACCGCTGGCGCGGGCGGTTGGCCGCCGCGCACAGATACTATACCAAAATCTTACCGGCCCGCGCTTTGCCCCAGTTCGTCCGCCTCGGCTTTTCTGACGGACCAGCGCGGCTTGCCGCTGTAACTTTCAAAAGCCAGCCGGGACAAGTCCCCGTAGGCGGCATTCTTGCAGATGACGCCGCCTTCGCCATAGGCGGACATAACCGTTATGAAATCCGCGGGCGCGGCGGCGGCTTTGCCGAAAGCCAGAAACCCCCACTGCCAGCCGTGCCCGTCGTATACGGCCTGCGGCACCAGGCATTTGCCGCTTGCGGGCATGGGCTGGCAGAACGATGCGGCATAACTCTTCCAAAGTTCATCCGCCTCGGCGGCGTATTCATTTTCTAGCACGGTTTTGCCGGCGCGCTTGAACACGATGCCGGCTTTGCCGGGGGTTACGGCGGTTTCCTGATTTCCGATGGTAACGGTGGTTTCCTTCCCCGGCTCCAGATACCGCCAGGCGGAAATGCCGCCGGCGCAGTTGTAAAGCGCGACGGCCTTGCTCAGCTTGTCCTTTTCGCGGACGAAAATAAACGCCGCGCGCAAGTCCATGCCATCCAGCTCGCCGATTTTATAGGCGCGCCCGCAGATGTCGTTCGCCTTATCCGTCCACGATATGATGGCGAACGGCCCGGGACGGGGCTTGCCGGCGGGGGTTACATCCTTGACCTTGTACAGATACGCCGGGGTGGCGCCCTCCTCGGTTATTTTCGCCATGACATAGTTGCCGTTTTTGCGGATGGTGTACTGCTCCCGCCCGTATGAGGACGCGCCCTGCACGGAAAACGAAAGCGGCACAGTCCCCGCAGCGTCGGCATTGCTTGAATCCCGCAGGAAAGCGATGGTTTTGGGCGAGGGATTGTCAAACATTCCGTAATTGGTTTCGGCGTCCTTTATGCCCCAGGCGCGGAAATAGAAATTGGGACCATCGTTGTTGGTGATGCCGCTGGGTGGCAGCAACGGTGTGGAGCCGCTGCTGGCGATGAACATGGAGGTGTACTGCGTGTTCGGCTCGTCATAGCCTACGTATCTGCCCGAATGCCAGCCGGATATATCGGCCCAGGAGGGACACGTGCCCGCGTCAAACAAACCGGCAAGGTCTGAATAAAGAGAAGGGCCTCCGAAGAAAGCCGTTTTTATGGAAGACTGCCCGTCCGCCCTGTGCAGGGCCGACACCGCTTCCGCGGCCTGTCCGGTTCCGGCGGAGGCGGAAGCCGGAACCTGCGGGAGAGGCGAGGGCCCGTTGCCCGGCGAGGATATTTCCGCGGAGCAGGCCAGTCCGGCGCAGGCGAATGCGGCAACCGCTGTCAGAAGACCGGCTTTCATTCTCACATATACATTCTACCAAAAACGGGGCTGTGCGACGAGGCGGAATTTATGCTAATCTCATGGAATATGGATTTTTCCTGGCTATTCGCTTCATCCTCCATTCTGTTCAAGCTGGGGGTTTCAACGGCATTGGGCGGCATAATCGGCCTTGAGCGCGAATTTCATGAAAAGCCCGCCGGTTTCCGCACCAATATAATAATCTGCCTGGGCGCGACGGTGTTTACCATAGCCTCGCTGGCGATAGGCGCCAAATACAATCAGGATCCGGGACGCATAGCCGCGCAGGTGGTAACGGGCGTTGGCTTTCTGGGCGCGGGCGCAATAATGCGAGACGGCAACAGGATATCCGGCCTTACCACCGCAGCGGGAATCTGGCTGGTTTCGGCTATCGGCATGGCGGTGGGGTACGGGTATTATCTGCTGGCCGTGGCCACGGTGGGGCTGACCATTCTGGCTCAGATATATTTCATCCGGCTGGAAGGTTTTTTCCGCAAATTCCTGAGGTTTCAGACGGTCTCGCTTAAATGCGCCGCCAACTGGGACACGTTGCATGACTGCGAACGGCGCATGACGGAAGCCGGCGTCAGGATAGAAAGCTGCAAGGTCAAGAAAGAGGGCGGCAGCTTCGACGTGGACTACCGCATTTCCGGCACGAGCCAGGATATAGACAAAGCCCTTGCCTGCATGATGGACATAAGGGAAATCACGGACCTGGAATACTAGCCGTATGGCTGACACGAAAACAACCATAAGCGAAATTCAGCTTTTCATAGAAGACCTTAAAAAGGACATGCCGGAGATTTTCTCGCAGCGGCAGAATCAGCCGGCGCTGCCTTTTGTGAAAAAACTGCTTTTCAGGGGCGAGCTTTACGACATATCGCCAGCCGACGCGAAAGATTCCTTGTCCGGCGTCATTCTTGAAAACGGGCAGGCCCGCATAACCTGCGATTTCGCCAAGGTCCATCCCAAAAACGCGCTGGAAACCTGGCTGAAAGCCCAGGCCGAGGCGATTATCGCCGAGCGGGCCGCTTTCTGGGGCGGGCAGATGAGCCTTTCCTTTTCCCGGGTCTGCGTCAAAGACCAGAAGACGCTGTGGGGCAGCTGCTCCGGCAGGGGGAACCTGAATTTCTCGTGGCGGCTTATAAAAGCGCCGCCGGCAGTGCTAGATTATCTGATTATTCACGAGCTGGCGCATCTGGTTCACATGAATCACGGGGACGAATACTGGAATTACGTCGCCCAGTGGCATCCGGACCACAAAGCCTGCCGCCGCTGGCTAAACGACCACAAAAACGAGCTTATGTCGGACATAGAGGTTGACAAAATTGATTCCCCACAACAAGCAGCCCCGCAGCCGCCCGCCGGCGGCGGGCCGTCCGCGGAATCCGCATAAACCATCCTTTCGCCGCGAAACCGGGCGTCCGCGCGCCGGAGAAGGCGCGCGCAGGCCCCATAATGCGCCGCCCCGGGGCGCAGCCGGGGGAATGCGGTCGTTTGGTCCGCCGCCCCGTAAAGAGAAAACAGAGGAAACCCTCAAAATCACGGGTTTTGACGCGCAGGGATTTGGCGTCGCCGGAACCGGGGCGGACCGGCCCGCGCTGCCTTATTGCACGCCGGGGGATTTGGTTCGCGCCGCAGTGTCCGTGTCCGGCAGGTATTCCGTTTCCGAAATCCTGCACGCCGGGCCGGGCCGGACCGCGCCGAAATGCCCGCTTTTTTTCAAGCCGGGGGCCAAACGCTGGTGCGGCGGCTGCGATTTCCAGCATCTGGGCTATGACGCGCAGCTTAAAGCCAAAAGCGCCGTCGCGGCGGCCTGCCTTGGCAATGCGGGGCTGCGGGTTGGGCTGGAATCCCCGCTCCCCTCGCCGCTGCACTGGCGCTACCGCAACAAAATGCAGCTGCCTTTCGCCAAATTCGGCGGGCAAGTCCGCGCCGGTTTTTTCCACCCCGGAACGCATGAGCTAGTAGACTGTCCGGACTGCGCCGTCCAGTCCGAAAGCGCCGTCAAAATCGCGCTTGAGGTCAAGGCAATGGCCGCGCATTCCGGCTGGAGCGTTTATAACGAGGACGAGCATACCGGCTGGCTGCGCCACATCTTAATCAGGACGAATTCGCGCGGGGAGGCGATGATATCTTTCGTCGGCAACGGCGAGCCGCGCTTTAATCTCACAGCCGCCGCGCAGAAGCTGGCTTACCGGCTGCCCCAGATAAAAAGCGTTTACCTTAACATCCAGATGGAGCAGACTTCCGTCGTTTTAGGCCGCCACTGGGAAAAACTGCTGGGCGAGACGCAGCTGGAGGAAAAAATCTGCGGCAGGCGGTTTTTGTTCTACCCCGGCTCTTTTCTGCAGGTAAACACTGCGGCGGCGCAGGAACTCTACAAGACGGCGGCGCAATTTCTGGCGCAGGGCGCGCGCGCGGCGGAGCTTTACGATCTGTACTGCGGGATAGGCGTCATCGGCCTGAGCGTCGGCGCGGGGTTCAAGCGGCTGACCGGCATAGAGGAAAACGCCGGCGCGGCGGCCTGCGCGTGGAAAAACGCGCGCCTCAACAACATCCCCAACGCCAGATTTATCGCCGCAAAGGCGGAGGATTTTTTCTCAAAAGGCGCGGCCTTTTCAAACAGCGCCGCCGTCATCATGGACCCGCCGCGGACCGGCTGCTCGCCCAAACTGCTGACCGCGCTTAACAACACGCTGGTCAAAAAGATAGTCTACATCTCCTGCAATCCCGAAACTTTCGCGCGCGACGCCAAACTCCTGACGCGCTCTAGTTTTGAGCTCAAGCGCGTAAAACCCGCCGACCTGTTCCCCCAGACCGCGCAGGTGGAACTGGTCGCGTTTTTTGAACGGAGAAACAGATGAGCATATTCCGGACCAAATCCGTGGACAGGATACTTGCCGAGTGTCATGACGGGCCGCATCTCAAGCGCGCGCTGGGCGCGCTGGACATCACCCTGATAGGCATAGGCGCGGTAATCGGCGCGGGAATTTTCACCATGGTGGGCGAGGCGGCCACCGGCGCGGCAAGCGGCCATCCGGCGGGGCCGGCGCTGATGCTGTCTTTTCTGATAACAGCTATCGCCTGCGGTTTCACCGCGCTCTGCTATGCGGAATTTGCGGCGATGGTGCCCATCGCCGGCAGCGCCTACACCTACGCCTACGCCACTCTGGGCGAGTTGGCGGCCTGGATTATCGGCTGGGATTTGATTATTGAATACGCCATAGGAAACGTAGCCGTCGCCATAAGCTGGTCCGGGTATTTCAACGATTTGCTGCTGAATGTCTTCGGCGTCGGATTCCCGCTCTGGCTGAGGACGGATTACCGCAGCTTCATTCATAACGGGCTGGATTTGTCCTCGGTTCCGCATGTGCTGGGCGTGCCGGTCATATTCAACCTGCCGGCGGTGCTGGTGGTGCTGGCTATCACCGCGCTGCTGGTGCGCGGCGTGCGGGAAAGCGCGTCTTTCAACGGCGTGATGGTCGGCATAAAACTTCTGGTGCTGGCGATATTTATAGCCTTCGGTTTTTATTACTTTGACCCCAAAAACTGGGTTCCGTTCGCGCCCGGCGGCTGGAAGGGGATACAGGCCGGCGCAGCCATCGCATTTTTCGCCTATATAGGTTTTGATGCGGTTTCCACCGTCTCGGAAGAAACGCGCGACCCCAAACGCGATATGCCCATAGGAATTATCGGCTCCCTTGCAATCTGCACGCTGATATATATTCTGGTTACCGCCGCGCTTACCGGCATGATGCCCTTTGACGCCATCCGCGCCAAAGCGGCGGAGCCGCTGCTTGTGGGGCTGGAATACCATCACGCCAGCCGGTGGCTGATAACGTTGGTGGCTTTAGGCTCGGTGGTGGCGACGACGGCGGTGCTGCTGGTGTTCCAGCTCGGCCAGCCGAGGATATTTTTCGCCATGAGCCGCGACGGGCTGCTGCCGCCGGTATTTGAGCGCGTGCATCCCGTGTACAGGACGCCGCATATAACCACCATATGGACCGGCGTCGCCGTGGCCGCGCTGTCGGCCTTCTGCAATATAGAGGAGATGGCGAATTTGTGCAATATCGGCACGTTGTTCGCGTTCATACTGGTCTGCGCGGGAATTATCGTGCTGCGAATCAAGGACCCCGCAAGGCCGCGCCCGTTCCGCGCGCCTGGCGGTTTTGCCACGCCCATACTGGGAATACTTTTCTGCGTTTATCTGATGGCCGGACTTGGCGGGACGACATGGCTGCGCTTTGTGCTCTGGCTGATTATCGGACTGGCGATATACTTCCTGTACGGCAGAAAACGCAGCGTGGTCGGCGCGGCTCAATAGCCCCGTTCCGGCGCCAGGAATCTCGAAATTCCGCACAGGAATGCCCCGCCAGCCGCGCCAAATTCCGCAATCCGACTGCGATTTCCGGGTTATAGATAGCATCCCCGAAATTGCGGATTTATGGGGGGCTGTTAATCTGCGTTAATCTGCATAATCTGCGGGGCATCTGCGGTAAAATGCCGTTTCGTCAGAGAACCCGCATGACGGTTCCCGCGGGCGGGGAAACAAAAGCATGGGTCATGCGCCGGCAACGCCGGTTTTGCTTTTCCCGCCGCGCAAGCTGTTTTCATTTACGCATTCAACTCTATCGCGGCGGCGGTTAAACGCAGATGCCCCGCAGATTATGCAGATTAACGCAGATTGGCTCAACGGCATTCCATGCGAAGCAATTTTAGCGGCGGAGGCAAATCAGAACCAAATTTACGGGATAGGAGCTTGTCCCGAATTTAGGATACTGTCCCCATTGGCACGTCGCATTCCGGTTCTAGCTATGAAGCATGAATGGTGGCCCAAACTGGATAATATTAAGAACTTTCAGCGCTCCATTTTCATGGGCGTGACAGTTTTTGTTGGATTAACAAGTAATACTTGGCAATTAAGAAGCAACAACGATTTTTCTATGCGCGCTAAATATTTTAAGAAATAGGGTGTTTTTGGAACAGCCAACGCAACCGACGCATTGGGGTATTTATTTTTTAGTTCGGCTATAGTAAAAAAGCCTCTCGCTACGCGGTCAAGAACTTGAGTCTCTGTATAACTTAGGCCATAACGAGCACTACCCCTGCGTGAACTTGTTCCTCCTTTCGCTTCTATCAGCAGAACCCCTTTCTGCTCATGTCTGGCCGTTATATCAATGCCTTTTTGCGTTGTAGTTAAAACACTTTCTATGATATACCCCTCTATTTTCAGATATTGGCAAACCGCATCAATAACCGCATTTTCATCCATGTCTAGGATTGTTTCATTCATAAAATTCAGGGTCAATCCCCTCATCATTTGTTTCTGCGCTAGTGAATTCCTGTGGTAATTGCCAGTATTCAGGGCAATCGGTATCCGGCAAGCGACTATTCGCTAACATATCCTCAGTAATTGCATTGCACCGGACCTTGTGGATTTTTTCTTTCCGTGTAATATCGCGAACAAAACTCTGCCATCTTTGAAAAGACTGTCCCGGAGGAACCCAAATATCAACATTCCGGCGTCCTTTGCCCATCACAGCTTCGACTGCTACAGAAAAATCAAAATCTCCACTGAGGAGAATCGCTTTATCATATGCATGTAAATCCATCGTGTCTGCTAGCATATCAACAGCCAAACGGGTATCTGTTAATTTTTCTTGGCGCATTTTGCCCGCATGTTTTTCGAAATATCCAGGGATTACTATCAACCTATCTACCGAGCGCACGGCATCTAGCCATATTTTCTGATTAGCAACTTCCTGACTATTTAGTTCAGTGTAAGGATTTACAAGGGCAGTATAATATTTAATCCAAGCGAGATGTTCCCCTTCTTCCAAAAAATATTTTTCTGCAAGCTTCCGAAAATTACACCAACCTAAGCCAATAGGAACTTGCTTATTATTTTTTATGGAGTAATAGAAATTGAATCCATCAATATACATCCAGACTTTTTTCATAACTGTCCCGCTTAGCCAGATTGTACCGCTTGCGGTGCTACAGCGGGCCAGCGGGCCAACGGGCCAACGGGGACAGTATACTAAATTTTTTCAGCGGTCAGGATTTGATAGGTTTTGCCTGGTTTTATCTGGCGGGGATGCGCGTCAAATTCTGCGGCGAACTGTCCGTGTCATCCGCCGCGTCGGCTCTCGCAACCAATTTCCGGGCTAAATTACCGGCGCCGGAATTCTCTCCCGCGCTCGGGAAACGACCCCGGGCAGACGTGACTTCCCGTCCTGCAATCCTGCCATCCCGCGGAAAATTATTTTTTGAGGACGAAGAGGTAGAGGTCGCCGGAGGCTTTCATGCCGCTGGCTTCGGCGGCGGCTTTTTTGCCGGAACCCCAGAACAAATCCAGCCTGCCGGGGCCGCGTATGGCAGAGCCGGTGTCCTGCGTCGCTATGAAACGGCTGAACTGCCGGAAAGAGGTTATTTTGCCGCTGTCGTCGGCAACGGGACGGGTGGAGCTTATCATGCCGGCAAGCCCCAGCGGAATTACCTCCGGGTCAATCGCCACGGACCTGCCGGCGGTGAGAGGCCGGTCTATGGCGCCGTGCGGCTCCTCCCCGGCGGGCATGACGCGGAAAAATATGTAGCGCGGATTGAGGTTTATGATGCGCGTCTCCCTGCCGTTGTCCATGGACGTCATGTATTTGATGAAATCGGCAAAAGACATGGCCGGGATTTCGCCGCAATCCATAAGAATGCGCTGAACGCTTTTATACGGCCAGCCGTTGGCGCCGTCAAAACCCAGCCGCAACGCGGAGCCGTCGGGGAAACGCGCAAAGCCGGAGCCCTGTATCTGCAAAAGCATAATCTCCGCCGGGTGGGCTGACCACGCGAACTCCAGCCCTTTGCCTGCAAGCGCGCCGTTTTCAATCTGCTCGCGGGAATGGTATTTGGCAAGAGAGCCGTCCGGTTTTTTCATCCCGTAGTCAAAACCGGGGGCGGGGCTTTCCCTTACCAGGTCCGGCGGTCTGAGATAGAGCGCATGGGTATGCGCGGAATCAGAGGACGCGGCAACCGGGATGTCCGCCTCGTAATAGCCGGTGATTGTTATGTGGTTGCTGCCGTCGTCCGCCACGGATTTGTAGGCGGTAAATTCCGCGCCGACGGTTTTGCGTATTTCGTCAAGCGTTTTGCCGGATGAAAAAAGCTCTATAAGCCTGGCGGCGGAGCGGCGCAGCAGCGGGGCCCCGTATGTTTTTCCGCCAAGTTTTATGGAGAATGAATCCGGTTTCTCGCGCCAGTATTCCAGATTGGCGCGCACCGCGGAGAGGAAACCGGCCCTTTCCATGTCGTCGGCGAAATCCGGCATTTCGGAAGGGGACACCGGGGAAACGCCCCTTAAGGGTTGCGATGCGTTATCTGGATATGCGCGGTCGCCCGGCGGCAGGCGCGGGCACTGCGGTTTGATTGCGTCCGGTTCAGGCGGAATGGGGACTTCCAGAATCTGCGGCGGTATGGAGGAAAAGTTCCTGCTTAGCACTGCGGGCGGCTCCGCCAGGGCGCAGGCCCCGGCAAAGCACAGGCAGAATATCGCCGCCGCAAGTGTTTTCATAGGTGTTATTCGGTCGCCGGCATCGCTTCCCTCATCTTGGCGAAAAAGCTTTTTATCATCACAAGCTGGTCGTAGGGCAGCCTTATGCCGCGCTTGGTCCAGCCTTTGTAGGACACGTCGTCCTGCCATTCGCGCAAGTCTATGCCGGTGGAGTCCATGTATATCGTTATGCGCGCGACAAGCATCAGTCCCGGACGCTTGGCGTACCTGCCGATTTCCTCTTCTTTTATGGCGGTCGGCTCCGGCGGAAGTTTCTCCAGCGCTTCCAGAATTCCGGTCACTATGGCGGGGCTCATGGTAACGCCGGAACGGGTGGGGCCGGTGTAAGTGTCGCCCTTGAGGTATTTCCTGATGGAGCCGTAAGGATGTCCGCGATACTCGTCCACGGAAAATTTGATTTCCGAACCGCTGCCCGATTTTATAGCTCCGATATCCTGTAAAACCTTGAAGCCGCCCTGCGGCATAAGCCCTCCATGCGCGAAATAGTGTTTGTATTCTATGTTACGGAATGGTAAATGTCAATGACGGTTTGCTATACTTTCGCTGGAGGCGGAATCATGAGTTTCATATCCAAGCTTGCCGGTGAACTGGACGGTTGCGTAAGCGAGGCTATCATAAACCGCGAGCAGTGCGTGCGGATAATGGCGCGCGCGCAGGCAAAACACGCTGCCTCGCGCATGCAGGCGTCCACATGGATTACAATCATAGCGGGGCTCAGTTTTGCGCTGGGCATATCGCTGATATGCGCCTATAACTGGGACAAAATTCCGCCTTTGGCAAAGGTGCTTGCATTCAACGTTCTGCTCCTGGCGACGGGCGAAGCCGCGCTGGCGCTGCGCGCAAAGCACGGGGCCTGGGCGTTGGCTCCGGCGGCGTTGTGGTTTTTCATGCCTGCGATAGGCATAGGGCTTTATGCGCAGGTGTTCCAGTTGTCCGGCGACCCGGTAAAGCCGTTTTTTGCATGGGCGATGCTTTCGCTTCCGTTGGCGTTATGGTGGGAGGGCGGCAAAATTGCATTTGCCGAGGCTGCACTGCTGGTGTATGTGCTTTTCGCCGGAGCGTTCGGCCACGGCACAGTCATGACGCTGTCGGATATGTGGGCCGGCATGCCCGCGTCCGATATGCGGCTGGCCTGGCTGTCTGCCGGACTGGTTATAGCGGCCGGCGCATATATTACGGCCAGGAAATTGCGAAACCAGGCCGTCTGGTTTGCAGGAGCTTTGCTCGTCTGGATCATAATGCTCACTCATCACACCCGGATGTTCCACTGCGCGGACCCCGGTATGATAATGTTTGCCGCCGCCTCCGCCGCGCTGGTGTGCATAGGCGTCGGCGCGGAGTATTCCTGCGGAGAAACCGGATTGCCGTTTATCGTATGGTTTGCCGTTATGTACGGCGCGGGTTTCCTTTACAAGCACGATCGGCTGCACGGCTTTGGCGGCGGCGGGATAACCGCAAACGGCATTATGCTGCTTTGCGGCATATACGCAGCCGCCGCCGCCTTTTTCCTGTTTGGCAGGAAACCGGTATTCAGCGCGGACCCGCGCAGCGAGAAAGCGGCCAGAATCATTATGCTGCTGTTTACCGGAATGCTGTGCCTTTTATCCGGCCAGTTCACTGTTGCGGCGGCAGTGGCGGCGAATATAGTCCTGTTTGGCTCCGGCGCGGGGCTTATATGGCACGGGATGGTTTCGGGGAATTTGAAGCATGTGGACTATGGGGTTACGGTTGTGACCGTCATGCTGTTCACCAGATTCCTTGATTACTTCGGCTCCATGCTCACAAGCGGGAGCGCGTTTATCGCCGCTGGCTGCGCGCTGGCGATGTTCGCATATTTTATACGCAAGGGCAGGAAAATCGCAAGAGCGCAATCTTCCACGGACGGAGGCGGCATATGAGCAGATACCGCCTGTTTTTGTGCGCGCAAATACTTGTTTTTGCCGTCTGGGGCGCCAAGCTGCTGTCCGGGCATACAAATTCCGCCGTCGTATGGCTGGACACAAGGCCGGTTGACCCGCGCGATTTGCTGAGCGGGCATTACATCGCCCTGTCATATCCGGCAGCGGATCTGCGAGGCCTGAACTGCGGTCCGCAGCCTGACATTTTCGTGAAGCTGGAGCCGGATTCCGTTCCCGTGCAGACAATGCAGGGGCCTGTTCTGCTGTATCACGCGGCGGCCTGCTCCGCCGAAAAAAGCGGCGGCGGGATTTGGGTCCGGGCAATGCAAAACGGCGGGAATGCCGTGTACGGCATAGAACGGTTCTATCTGAACGAAAACAATCCCATCCGTTTTGCCAAGTCCGGCAATCTGGCGGCAAAAGTGCTGGTAAATTCCGGCGGAGACATGCGCATAACCGCCGTTGCGGAAAAAAACCAGTAAAACCGAGCCGGCAACCGCAAATTCGGCAACTATGATAGAATTGTCCTGCTACTCCTTCGCGCGTGTATACAGGGGGCTTTTATGAAACCGGTTAGCTTGCTTATTCTGGCTGCGTTCTGCGGCGTTGCGGGCGCGGATGAACTGCGCGTGGTCGCATGGTCGCCTTCGGGCGAGAATGTGCAGGACGGCGTTTCTCAGATAACGGCCACTTTCAACCGGCCCGCCGCCGCGCTTGGCGCGCAGATGCAGAACTGCCCGTTTACGATGACCCCCGCGCTGAAAGGCCGCTGCCGCTGGGCCGGCACGCAAACCCTGATTTTCGAGCCTGACACCCCGCTTGCCCCCGCAACCGGCTATGAGGTCAAAATAGCGAAACAGATAGTTTCCCAGCCTTCCTGCGAGGCGATGCCCGAGGATTTCAAATGGACTTTCGCCACCGAACGCCCCCAACTGCGGGAAACAAAGCCGGAAGACGGTTCCGGCTGGATAGATGTGAACGCTGTTTTGTTTGCCAGATTCACTCTGCCTATGCAGCAGTCGCTCCTGCGGGATTTTGTGGTTTTGGAGGAAAAGAGTGAAAGCGGCGGCAAGTCTGAAGTTGCGCTCGGCATCCGCCATGCCACGGCGGAGGAGATAAAAAGCCTCTGGGGCGACTATGCGCTGGAGTCTGACAAGACGCTTTCCACCTCCACGGTGATGGCGCTAAAACCGGCGCGTCCGCTGCATCCCGAAAGCCGCTACCGGCTTGTGTTCAAAAAGGACATGCCCGCGGAAACCGGCAATCTGGGCATTATCGCGGAGCGTGTTGTAAATTTCTCCACCTGGCGCAACTTCGCTTTTGCCGGCGCCTCCGCGCCGTCCTGCCTGCCGGGGGAGGCGGTGGTCAGCTTCACCAATCCCGTGCGTTACGGCGATTTGCTGGACAATCTGTCGCTGGAGCCGTCCTCCGCGGCGGCAAAGGCGGCGGAAGGCTACCGCCGCGAGAACACCGGCGACGAGGATGCCGACAAACGGGTTTACAGCCATACGCTGAGCTGGGTCCCGCTTAGCCCGGGCAACCCGGTCAAATTCACCATACGCGCCGGCCTCAAGGACGCCTTCGGCAATGTGCTGGAAAAAGACGCGCAGGCGCAACTCATCCCGCCGGATTACTGCCCCAGGATGTCCATGTCCGAGGGATTCGGCATACTGGAAAGCTACGGCAAGCCGCGCCATCCGGTTACGGCCATAAATGTGATGTCTGCCGCGATTCAGAAAAAAGCCGTCGCGGAGAATGAAATCATTCCGCTTTACAACGACATGGTCTCCGGTGCGACCACATGGTATGAGGGCGCGCCCGCGCAGCGATGGAATCCCAACGACAAACGCAATATTTCGGTGCGCACTTTCGCGGATTTGTCGCCCGCGCTTAAGGGCAAAGGCGGCGTTGTTTTCCTGCGCGTCAACAATGACGGGACACAATGGCATTCCGCGGCGGATAATGTAACCCGGCTGGGGCTGATGTTTAAGACCTCGCCGCAGAGTTCGCTTGTCTGGGTAAGCTATCTGAAAACCGGCGCGCCGGCTGCCGGCGTCCCCGTGCAGATACGCGGCGACGACAATAAAATCCTCTGGCGGGGCGCCACCGGCAGGGACGGTTTCGCGCAGGCGCCGGGCTGGGCCAAACTGGGGGCCGTCGCCAAAAACAGATGGGAAAGGCCGCGGCTGTGGGTGTTCGCCAAAGACCCGCAGGGCATGGCCGTGCTGGCAAGCGATTTTCACGGCGGCATAGAGCCGTGGCGCTTCAACGTGTCATCGGATTATTCCCCGGCGGCGCGCGACTACCGCGGCGAGCTGTATGCCGAGCGCGGCGTCTACCGCCCCGGCGAAACCGTCAATCTCAAGGCCGTGTTCCGCAAAAACGAGAACGGCGACTGGGCCTATCCCGGCGTTAAAACCGTGCTGGTTACAATTCAGGACCCGCGCGGGGTTGCCGTGTATTCCTCCACCGCCGCGGTTTCGGGGCTTGGCTCCTTTGACTTGTCATACAAGGTTGGCGAGCTTGCGTCCACCGGCTGGTGGAATGCCAGCGCGGCGGAGTATCATCAGCCGCCCGCCAAACCCGCCAAAGACGATGAAGGCGACGATATCGCCGCCGAAAAGGTGATGGACGCGCTTACAGAGCGCGAAATCGCCGCCCAGGCCGAGGGCCGCCCGGAGCCGGATTTAGAACAGCTTGTCGGCGGCAAGGGGGGCAATGCCGCGTTGGCCGGCGGCGGTTTGGGCACGGAGCAGGGGGGGGCAAAAGCCGACGAAGCCGCGGATCCGGACGCCTCCGGTGGCAGCCTGCGGCTTGAGGCGCAGTTCCGCGTGGAGGCGTTCAAGCCCGCCGTGTTTGAAACCCGCCTCATACCGGATGCGACGCAGTATTTCCCCGGCGGCGAAATGCGCATGAATATGGAGGCGTATTACCTGCAGGGCGCGCCGCTGGCCGGCGCGCCGGTGGAATGGAAAATGCAGTTCTTTCCGGTGAATTGCGCGCTGTCTTTATGCAGGCAAGACTACTGGTTCGGTAAAACGGCGCAGTTTCCCGTGTCGGACGCCGTGTCTGGAATTTCCGGGCTGAATGCGGACGGCAAGGCCGTGATAACCGTCGCGCTGCCCGCGGGATACGATACCGCGCTGTACGCTGTTTTTGAAGTTTCGGCCACAAGCCCGGAGCGCCAGCGCCTGTTCGCCAGAGAGGAGGTAATGCTGCATCCCGCGGAGTTTTATCCCGGAATCCGCTATCGCAGCGACGACCGTTCCAATTCCTTTGCGAAAGGCAAGCCTGCCCTGATTGACCTGGCCGCCGCGCGTTACGACGGCGTTTTGGCTTCTGGCGTGCCGGTGGAATGCGCGGTTGAGCGGCGCGAGCATGTCAGCGTCCGCCGTGTCGGCATCGCGGGCCGGCTGGAATGGGCCAGCGAGGAAAAGCGCGTGCCGGTGTCCACATTCTCTTTTGTCTCCTCCACGGGCCCGTACACGTTGGACTTTTCCTCGGCTGCCGCCGGAGAATATGTGATTACCGCCTCGGCCACCGACAGCCTCGGCAGAAAAGCCGTGTCCAGCTCCAGCTTCTTTGTCTTCGGCGACGGCGAGGGCTGGTGGCCGCGCAGGGACACCGATATCATAGAGCTTGTCGCCGACAAGAAAAGCTACAAGCCCGGCGAAACGGCCCAGATTCTCGTGAAATCCCCCTATTCCGAGACGCGCGCCATTGTTACCATAGAGCGCGAAGGCGTCATGGACAAATGGCTTACCCGCTTCAACGGGGGGGTGAATTACATCACCGTTCCCATAACCGATGCGCATGTGCCCAACGTCTATGTGGGCGTCGCGCTGGTGCAGGGCAGAACCGCCGAAAACAAGTTTGACGACGAAGGCCTTGACGCCGGCAAGCCCCAGGCCAAGTTCGGCTACATAAACCTGAACGTGGACCCGGGCGGCAGGAAGTTGGACGTTGCCGTCTCCTCCGACAAGACGGATTACCGGCCCGGCGGCGAGGTGACCCTTGAGGTGGCGGCCTCGCTGGGCGGTAGGCCGGCGGACGCGGAAGTCTCCGTCGCTGTGGTGGACGAGGGCGTGCTTGCGCTTACCGGATACCGCGCGCCGGACATATTCGGCTCCTTCTACGGTCCGCGCCCGCTTGCGGTCTGGACGGCGGATTCGCGGCTTTATGTGATAGGCGAGCGTAATTTCGGCCAAAAAGGCGAAAACCGGGGCGGCGGCGGTTCCGGCTCCGGCGGCGGCGGGCCGGGGGTTGATTTGCGCTCCCGCTTTGTCCCGACCGCCTACTGGAACCCCTCGGTGCGCACCGGCCCGTCGGGCAGGGCGAAAGTCAGCTTCAAACTGCCGGACAACATAACGCGCTTTAGAGTTATCGCCGTGGCGCATACGCTTAAGCAGTTCGGCTACGGCGAGGCGGCGTTTACCGTCTCCCAGCCGCTGGCGCTGCGGCCCAGCCTGCCGCGTTTTGCGCGCAACGGCGACATGTTCAGGGGCGGCGTCGTGGCCGGCAACTACACCGGCGCGGATTCCACGGTTACAGTGTCCATAGAGCCTTCCGGCGACGCGGTGCGCGTCGGTTCCGGCTGGGCCAGGGACGTGTTCATACCGCAGGGCCGCTCGGCGGAAATAACATGGGACATGACTGCCGTCCGCCAGGGGGAATCCTCTTTTGCGTTCAAGGCCTTGTCCGGGGGGGAGAGCGACGGCCTGCTCAAAAGTCTGAATGTGAGCGAGCCGGTCCGCCTCCAGACCGCCGCGGCATCCGGCGTTACCGAAAGCTCCGTCTCCGAACAGGTGGCAAAGCCGCCGGCTTCTTCCGACGCCAGGGCGGATATAACCGTTTCTCCCAGCGCGGCGGGGGGGCTTAAGGAGAGCATGAAATTCCTGCTGGATTATCCCTACGGCTGCCTTGAGCAGAAAATATCCGCGCTGATGCCCTATCTCGCAGGCGGGGACATGGCCGAAAACCTGGGCATAACCGAGGCCGCGCAGTGGAAACCCGCCGCGCAGAAGACCATAGATTCCTTTGCGGCATATCAGCACCCTTCCGGCGGTTTCGGCTATTGGAGCGAAAATCCGCAGCCGGACCCGTATATCACCGCCTATGCGTTGGATGCGTTTAGCATGGCTAAGGAAGCAGGGCTTGATGCCGGCTCCGCGCCGGCGGCTGCCGCCAAATGGCTGGAACAATGGCTGTCCGACCAATCCCGCTGGGCGTATCCGTATTCCCAGCCCGAGCTTTATGCGGCGCGCGCGTACGCGCTGTATGCGCTGTCATTGCATGGGAGGCCGCAGCCTGGCGTGTTCGGCAGCCTCTACGAGAACCGGGGCCAGCTGCCGCTTTCGGGCCGGGCCTGGCTGCTTAAATCCGCGCCGTATATGACCGCCGTTTCCAGCGCGGCGGACGCGCTTTCCGGCGAAATTCTCAGCATGGCGCGCTATTCGCCGGAAACCATGCATTTTGAGGACGCGTTTTCCCAGGAGCCTGGCTGGCTGCACCAAAGCCCGGTTACGGAGACCGCCGTCTGCCTGGATGCGCTGCTGGCTTACAAAAAAGGCTTTCCGGGAGATGAAAAAGCGGTCCGCTGGCTGGTTCAGGAGCGCAAAAACGCTGGCCGCTGGCGCACCACTCACGAGAATGCCGCTGTCCTGCGCGCGCTGTCCCGGTTTTACGGGATATACGAGAAAGACGAGGGTTCCTTCACCGGATATGTGTTCTCCGAGCCGTCCGGGGACAGAAAACTGCTCTGGACCGGAGATTTTGTCAACCGCACGCCGCTTTCGGCGTCGTCCTCCTTCAAGCTGGACGCGCTCTCCGGCGCGGACGGGACCGCGCGGCTGCTGTTTTCTCTGACCGGCAAGGGCAGGCTTTATTACAACATCGCGCTGCGCTATTATCCGCAGGCCGCCGCCCCGGCGGAGAATGCGGGGTTTGAGGTGGAGCGCAAAACGGTTCCGCTGCGCTGCGTGAATGCGCCCTCCGTGCAGCCCTGCTCGCCGCCGGCCCTGTCGGAGCGCGCGGTTGTCACTCTGACTGTAAAGACCAGGACGGGCCGCTCTTTTGTCGCGCTGGAGGACCCCGTTCCGGCGGGATACGAGATAGTGGACCCGTCTTTTTCGGTTGAAAGCAGCGGGGATGCCGCCGCGCTGGACAAAGCGCAGGGGGAGGCTGACTGGATGACGGGTTTCACCCGCCATGAGATTTACGACGACAGGATAATCGCTTTTGCCGACTATCTGCCCGCGGGGGAGCATAAATACTCCTACCTGGTGCAGGCGGTTACTCCGGGAAAATTCGCCCAGCCGCCGGCTTATGCCGAGCAGATGTACGAGCCGGAAGTCTACGGCCATAACGCCGCAGCCGTGGTGGAAATAGGCAGGTGATTTTCCGCGCGGCGCTTTTATTGGCGCTGCTTTGCCCGTGCGCGCGCGCGGCGGCGATTTCTCCGCGCGGATGCTCGCCGGTTGTAACCGACCGCTACGGCGGCGCGCTGCGCGTGTTCCTGTCGCCCGGACAGTCGTATTCCCGCCCCGTCTCCATTGACGAAGTCTCCCCCTGGCTTGTGCTGGCCGCGCTGGCGGCGGAGGACAAGCGTTTTTTCTCCCATCCGGGCGTTGACATGCGCGCCGCATTGCGCGCGCTGTGGCAGAACGCCAGTTCCGGCAGGACGGTTTCCGGCGCCTCCACCATCACTCAGCAGCTTGCCCGCTCGCTTGACCCCGCTCCGCGCACTCTGGGCGCCAAGCTGCGCGAGACGCTTACCGCGCTGCGGCTGGAGCGCAAACTCTCCAAGCGGGAGATTTTGGAGAGCTATTTCAACTCCGCGCCCTACGGCGGCAATGTCTACGGCGTTGAGGCCGCAAGCCGGCTGTATTTCGGGACGTCCGCGGCGGAACTGTCTCCCGCGCAGGCCGCGCTGCTTGGCGGCATTCCCAAATCGCCGGTAAAATACGACCCGCTTGCCCATTTTGCTGCGGCGGCGGGGCGCCAGCGCATTGTGCTGCGCCGGATGTTTGACGCGGGCTATATCAACGAGCGGATTTACACGCTCGCGCTGGCGGAGAAACTGTATATTCGCCATGACGCGCGGCCTTTTCTTGCGCCGCAGCTTGCGTTGCGCGCCGCGCGGCTTTCGCCCGGCCTCTGCTCGGTGAAAACCACCATAGACCCGCAAATCCAGACTTATTTCCAGAACCTGCTAAAGGCGAGAATAGACAAGCTGTCCCGGCAGAATGTAACCAACGGCGCCATGGTCGCGCTGGACAACCGCACCGGAGACATCCTGGCGTGGGTCGCCTCCGCCGATTTTTCGGACGGCAGGCATGGCGGGCAGATAGACGGGGTTGCCGCGCTGCGTCAGCCCGGCTCCGCGCTGAAGCCTTTTGTCTACGCGCTGGCTTTTTCAAAAGGCTGGCGCGCCTCGGATATTATTGACGACAGCCCCGCCTTCTTCCCCGGCGGCTTCTCGCCCAAAAATTACGACGAGACTTTTCACGGCCCCGTGTCCTTGCGCGAGGCGCTGGCCTGCTCGCTGAATGTCCCCGCGGTAAAGCTGGCCGACAGGCTGGGCCCGCCGGCCATACTGGACGCGCTGCATAAATTCGGGTTCGCCTCGCTGGACGGCCCGGCGGAAAAATACGGGCTTGGCATCGCCCTGGGCGACGGAGAGGTTGCGCTTGCGGAACTGGCCGCCGCGTACTGCGCGCTGGCGCGCGGCGGCTCGCTGATAGAGCCGGGATTTATCCCGGCTTCCGCGCCGCGTCCGGCGCGCCGCGCCATAGACCCGGTTTCGGCCTATATCGTTACCGATATACTGTCGGACAACTATGCCCGCGCGCGGGCTTTCACGTTGGATTCGCCGTTCAATCTGCCTTTTGCTTTTGCCGCCAAAACCGGCACCAGCAAGGATTACCGCGATAACTGGGCCATAGGCTACACGCCGGAATGGACAATCGCCGTCTGGACGGGAAATTTCAGCGGAAAGCCGATGCGCAAAGTTTCCGGCATAAGCGGCGCGGGGCCTGTTTTGGGCGATGCCGCGGCGTATATGTATTCAAAACGCCCGTCGGGCGAGTTCGCCGTCCCGCCGGGGATAAAACCCGCCGAAGTCTGCTCCTCCACCGGCAAATTGCCGGGGCTGGACTGCCGCCAGACGCGCAGGGAGGTTTTCTCCTATAAATACCCGCCGGACCCCGCGCCCGCGCCGGAGCAGTCCGCCGCGCGCGCTGTCCGGCGGCAGATGCCGTCCGTTGATTTCCCCAAAAACGGCGACGTGTTCAAGATAGACCCCGCCGCTCCGCGCGCCTCGCAGCAAATCGCGCTGAAAGCCGCCGGCTTGCCGGGGGGGGCTGCGGCGCGGTGGATTGTTGATTCAAAACCGGCGGATATGTGGTGGCCGCTGAAGCCGGGCCGCCATACCGCGCGGTTTATCTGGACGCAGGACGGCAAAACCGCCAAATCCGCCCCGGTTGGATTTACCGTGCTTGAATGAGGTGTTTTACCAGCGCCGCGAATGCGGCGCGGCGGTGGCTTATGAGGTTTTTTTCCGCGAAAGAAAGCTCGGCAAGCGTTTTGCCGTCCGCAATTATGAAAAGCGGGTCGTAGCCGAAGCCGTTTTCCCCGCACGGCGCAAAACCTATCCCGCCTTCCAGCCTGCCCTCTTCGGTGATGACTCTGCCGTCCGGGAAAGCCAATGCCGCCACGGTGCGAAAGCGCGCCGTCCTTTTCCCGGCGGGTATCGTGGCCATTTCGCGCAGCAACTTTTCGTTATTGGCGGCGTAATCGCGTTCCCTGCCGCAATATCTTGCGCTGTAGACGCCGGGCGCGCCGCCAAGCGCGTCAACTTCCAGCCCGGTGTCGTCTGCGAGGGCGGCAATGCCGCTTTGCCGGCAGGCGGAAACCGCCTTTAGAACGGCATTTTCCTCAAGCGTTTTGCCGGTTTCCTCCGGCATGGCCAGCGACGGGAAATCCGCCAGCGTCCTGTAAACCGGCCCCGCCGGCAGCAGCGAGATTATTTCCCTTGCCTTGTCCGCATTGGCGGTGGCAATAAGAATTTCAGCCATTGGGCAGCCGGGAGATGGCGTCTTTTATGCTCTCTTTTTTAGAGGAGGCCTGTTCAAGCCGGGCGCAGACTTCGTCAACCTTCTCTTTGGGGGCGCGGGTCTTGAAATTCTCGTTGGCAAGCTGGGCGGAGCAATGCGCCATTTCCTTTTCCAGTTTTTCCAACTCGCCCTGCAGGCGCAACTTTTCGGCGGCGAAATCTATGACGCCGTGGCCGTCCAGCCAGATTTCCACGTCGCCAAACACCGTGGTAACCCAGCCGGAGGGGGGGGCGGATTGCGCCGTTTCCAGCGCGGACGCCTTCGCCAGACGGCATATGTAGGAGGAAGCGGCGTTCTGAAGCAGCTTTCTGCTTTCCTCGCCGCGCGGGTTTACGCGGACGGCTATCTCTTTTGCCGGGTGGATATTGTAGAGCGAACGGATGGTGCGCAGCGCGGTGGTTACGCCCATCACAAGCTCCATCTCCTTCGCCGCCGCCTCGTCAAAGCGCGACTTGTCCGGCTGGGGGAATTGCTCGCTGATTAGAAATTCCGCTTTGCCGCCGGTGTGCGGGCGCAATGCGGCGGCAAGTTCCTCGGTGATAAAGGGCATGAACGGATGCAGCGCCTTCAATGCGCCCTCCATTATGTGGACAAGTATGGCCAGCACGGTTTCCCTGTCCGCCGCGTCGTCTGCGGCCAGGCGCGGCTTGGCAAGCTCAACATACCAGTCGCAATAATCGTCCCAGAAGAAACGATACAGCGCCAGCGCGGCTGAGGCAGGGTCGTAGGCGGCCATGCTGTGTTTTGCCTGGCGTAATGCGGCGTTGTAGCGGTGCAATATCCATCTGTCGGCGAGGTTTTCCGGCTTCTGCGGCGGCGCGGGGATTTTGGCGCCTTCCGGCAAATTCATCAGCACGAAGCGGCAGGCATTGTAGATTTTGTTGCAGAAATTGCGCGGGCCGACATTGGATTCCTCGGCGAAAGGAATATCCCTGCCCGGCAAAGCCTGCGACGCCAGCGCGAAGCGCACCGCGTCCGTGCCGTATTTGGCGGTCATGTCCAGCGGGTCTATTACGTTGCCAAGCGATTTGGACATTTTCTTGCCGTGCTTGTCGCGCACGATGCCGTTTATCAGCACGTCGGAGAATGGGACTTTGCCCCTGAACTCCATGCCCAGCATCACCATGCGCGCCACCCAGAGATATATGATTTCGTAGCCGGTAACCAGCACCGAGGTGGGGTAGTAGTAGTTAAGCTCCGGCGTCTCCTCCGGCCAGCCGAAAACCGAAAACGGCCATAATCCCGACGAAAACCAGGTGTCCAGCACATCCGGGTCCTGAACCAGGCCATGCCCGCCGCATTGCGGGCATTTCTCCGGCCTGGCGGCGGAGAGTATCGGCTTTGCGCCGTCCTTGAACGAAACGCGGGTTACTTCCCCTTCGGCGGAGCGCACAAGGCCGCCCGCGCTGCAAGTCTCGCAGTACCAGACGGGTATGCGGTGGCCCCACCAGATTTGCCGGGAGATGCACCAGTCCTCTATCCTGCCCAGCCATTCCAGATACGGTTTTTTCCAGTTTTCGGGATGGAATTTGACGCTGCCATTCTCGGCGGCTCTGATGGCGGGGGCGGCGAGGTCCTTCATTTTCACAAACCACTGCTCGCTGACCAGCGGCTCTATCGGCTGGTTGCAGCGCGAGCAGGCGCTTACCGCGTTCTGGTACGGCTCCTCTTTTTTCAGGAAGCCGCCTTCGTCCAAATCCTTCACAAGCTGCTGGCGGCAGGCGGAACGGTCCATGCCGGAGTATTGGGGGGGGACATTCTGCATTTTCCCGTCAAAGCCGATAACTGTCAGCGTCTCAAGATTATGCCGCTTGCCGATTTCATTGTCGGCGGGGTCGTGGGCGGGGGTTACTTTCACCGCGCCGGTGCCGAAGGCGGAATCCACCGCCTCGTCTGCGATAACGGGGATGAGGCGGCCCGTCAGCGGCAATTGCAGCTTTTTGCCGACGAGATTTTTGTAGCGCGAATCTTCGGGGTGTACGGCGACTGCCGTGTCGCCCAGCATAGTCTCCGGGCGGGTGGTGGCGACGGTGAGGCCCTCTCCGCCGTTTTCCAGCGGGTAATGAATGTGCCAGAGTTTGGAGGAGGCCGTCTCATGCTCCACTTCTATGTCGGAGAGCGCGGTGCCGCAGCGCACGCACCAGTTTATCATGCGCTCGCCGCGGTAAATGCGGCCTTTCTGCCAGAGCAGCCGGAATTCCTCGTTGACGGCGCGGGCGCGCTTTTCGTCCATGGTAAAGCGCACGTTGGAGGGGTCTGTGTCCAGCGCGCAGCCGAGGCTTTTCAGCTGCGTCAGTATGGTGCTGCCGCATTCGCCGTACCATTTCCACAATTCGGCGACGAATTTTTCCCGCCCCAGGTCGTGCCGGCGCAGCTTGCGCTCTTTGGCGAGCTTTTTTTCTATGACGGTCTGCGTGGCGATGCCGCCGTGGTCGGTGCCGGGGACCCAGTACGCCTCATGCCCGCACATGCGGTTGTAGCGGATGAGAATATCCTGCAAAACATTATTGAGCGCGTGGCCCATGTGCAGCGCGCCGGTGATATTGGGCGGCGGAATCACGATGACGAAAGATTTTTTAGATTTGTCCTGCGGCACGGTGGAGACGAAAAGCCTCCTTCCCTGCCACTGGCGGATGAATTTTTCCTCTATCGGTTTAGGTTCGTAAGTTTTGGGGAGCATAGGTCCTCCATATCACATCCCAGAAATCTGCGGCCTGTGTTTTGGGCGGCTTCCAGCACGGAATAGCCGCCGGCGGCGGGGTCTATCACGATATCGCCCTCGTTGGTGGTGGCGGCGATAAGCCGCTCCTGCAGCCGTACCGGCTTGGCGTGCGGATGCGCGGCGGTTGACACCTTCTCGTCCCACACGTCGGGGATGCCGTGGTCTTGCCAGACGCCTTTGGCCCTTACCGGCGGCTTTTGCAGCACGGCGATATGCTCGCTGACGCGCCGGGTGCGGTAGCCCATGCCCATGCGCTTTTTGTTCCAGGTCAACATGTCCACCACCTGCAGTTGCGAGCCTGCCAGCAGCGCGGGCAGCTCCGCGCAAAAAATGAACTTGTCCACCCACAGCATCAAATGCCCGCCCGGCATCAGCGCCCGCTGCGACTGGGCCAGGAATTGCCGTATCGTTTCGCCGCTCATCTGCGGCAGCAGGGCGCGCTTTTTCTGGCGCGCGCCCTCGTTACCGTAACGTTGTTTGTCCAGCACGCTGCGGTACTGCGGGTCAAAAAAAATCAGCGGCGCGCAGTTGCCGGGCAGAAGCTTCAGCAGCTTCAGCCCGTCCATGCGCTGCCGGGCGTTGAATTTCAGCCCGCGCGGCAGCGCAAATTCCGGCTGCGCCGCGACGCGCCCGGGCGAGAATACGCTCATCCCTTTCATTTTAGTAATTTTATATCATATCCGCATGACATATAACCCCGTAACGCCGGAGATAGCCGGCAAGCTTAAAGAAATTTGCGGCCCCAAAAATGTCCTCGCCTCCGATGAGGAACGTGAGCCATACTCTCACGACGAAACCGCGTGTCTTTCCGCAGTTCCCGCCGTGGTAGTCCGCCCGGAAAACACCGCGCAGGTCAGCGCGGTGATGAAGCTGGCCTTTGAAAACCGCATTCCCGTAACCCCGCGCGGCGCGGGGACCGGCCTTTCCGGCGGCGCGGTTCCGGTGATGGGCGGCATTCTGCTAAGCCTGGAGCGGCTGAATAAAATCCTCTCCGTTGACCCGGAAAACCTTATGGTCGTCGCCCAGGCGGACGCCATCACCGGCGACATTCAGAAGGCCGTGGAGGAAAAGGGCCTTTTCTATCCGCCGGACCCGGCAAGCCTTGATTCCTGCTCCATCGGCGGCAACGTAGCCGAAAACGCGGGCGGGCCGCGCGCGCTCAAATACGGCGTTACCCGGCATTATCTGTGCGGGCTTGAGGTGGTCTGGCCCGACGGCAGAATCTCCCGCATGGGCGGCAAGCTGATGAAAAACGTCGCGGGCTACGATTTGCCGGGCCTTGTCTGCGGCAGCGAAGGCACGCTGTGCGTCATCACCGAAGTAACTTTAAGCCTGATTCCCAGGCCGCCGCACGAGGTGGATTTGCTAATTCCATTCAACTCCATCGCCGACGCGGTGGCTGCCACCACAAAACTGATAAGCGCGCGCATACTGCCCGCTACCATGGAGTTTATGGAGCGCAAGGCCATCTCCGCCAGCGAAAAAATGCTGGAAAAAACCGCGCCTTTCCCGAACGCATCGGCGCATCTGCTTATCCAGCTTGACGGCACGGACAAGGCGCAGCTCCAGTCCGATTACGAAAAAATAGGCGAAATCGCCATGGAGTACGGCGCGGAGGATATTCTTGTCGCCGAGGACAAAGCCTCGCAGGACAGAATCTGGGAAATCCGGCGCGCGATTTCCGAGGCTATCACCCACAAAAGCCCCGTGCTGAAAAAAGATGATATAGTGGTCCCCCGCGCGAAACTGCCGGAGCTTTTTGACCGGCTGGCCGCGCTGGAGGGAAAATACGGCATAGAAATCATCTCCTTCGGCCATATCGGCGACGGGAACGTCCATATAAACTTCCTGAAAAACAATGTTTCGCAGGAAGACTGGGACCAGAAAATCGGCCCGCTCATGCGCGAGACTTTTGAGATGACGGTTTCGCTGGGCGGCGCGATTACCGGCGAGCATGGCGTGGGCTGCACGAAAAGGCAGCATCTCCCGCTGTCGGTTGACGAGCCGTCGCTTGAACTTATGCGCAAAATCAAGTCGGCCTGCGACCCGCGCGGCATATTAAATCCCGGCAAGGTGTTTCCAGATGAATGCCCGGCGGCCTGCCGCGAGCAGGCGGAAACCGCTGCGGCGGTTTAAGGCGGCTTGAAACTTTCCCAGTCTGTGATTGCCCTAAATTTTTCATAGAGGAAAGTCCGGGAAATCTGTGTAAATCGGTGATCAATCTGTGGATAAAACTTCCCCGTCGTGAATTGGCAACTATGGATGGGTTGGTTTTTGCGGAACTGCCGCAGCGCATGGCCACCCGCGAAACAGCGAGTTATCCACAGATGTATCACAGATTGAACACAGATTAAGCGGAATTTCCCGGATGAAAAAGGCAAATCTTGAGTATGAGGCGGAGCAAGTTCTAAAATGTAGTTATGGAAGGGTGGCCGAGCGGTTTAAGGCGCCGGTCTTGAAAACCGGTGAGGCGGCAACGTCTCCGTGGGTTCGAATCCCACCCCTTCCGCCAGATTTTTCCATAGATATAACCGCATGGCGCGAACCGGGGATATCCGCCTTCACCGGCATGTAATATTCTATTGTCCCGCCGTCTTTGTCCTTGTCCACCTCAATCCGCTTTATCCACTGG